>NZ_CEZPJD010000327.1:0-8509 GCF_983059655.1 Okeania sp. | reverse complement strand
CTACAACTTTACTCAGAGTAAATTTACTATACGGCATAATGGAAGTGGGGGAGTAATTTCAGTTATCAGTTATCAGTTATCAGTTATCAGTTACTAGTAGTCAGTTACTAGTAGTCAGTAGTCAGTAGTCAGTAGTCAGTTACTAGTAGTCAGTAGTCAGTAGTCGGTAGTCAGTAGTCAGTAGAAAGAGCTGTTATTATCATTTTTGACCCTGAAATTAGGCATTGCATAATTGTGGGATGATTTTATAAGAGAGGATCGACTATCATCCCCGTGTCTCCGTGTCTCCGTGTCTCCGTGTCTCCGTGTCTCCGTGTCTCCGTGTCGGTCTCAATCATCCCAGTATTCAGCAACGCCTTGACCCTGAAATTATTCTATATCTGCTAAATATACATCTGACTTTAACCATTTTTCTTGACCAAACTATTTGTAACATTCTTTTTTTACGCTTGGTATTATTCATCAACAAACTAAAGATTTTAGCTTTTCAAGTTTAGACAAGTATTCATATTATCATAGCATTTTCTTAGCAAGTTTAGCACAATTTTCCTAGAAATTATTGCTTTGGATTAGTTTGTTTAAAGCTATTATTTTTTTGACAAATATCAAAACATATGGTAATTAAATATAAAAATCTAGAGGTAATGACTAATGAAAATTGCGTTTTTAGGAACAGGTTTAATGGGTCTACAAATGGCTCAAAAATTGTTAGAAGCTAATCATGTTGTAACTGCTTATAATCGTACTCAATCAAAATTAGAACCTTTACAAAAAATAGGGGCTAAAATTGCTAATTCTCCCGCAGAAGCTATTCAAAATTCTGAATGTTTAATTTTGATGTTGACTAATACTGAAGCTATTCAAAATGTACTTTTATCTGATAGCTCAAAAGCGGAATTATCGGGTCGAACAGTAATTCAAATGGGAACTATTTCCCCCACTGAAAGTAAAGAAATTAGAGATGAAGTTGTTGCTTGTGGTGGTGAATATTTAGAAGCTCCTGTTTTGGGCAGTATTCCTCAAGTAAAATCTGGTAGTTTAATTGTTATGGTGGGAGCTTCATCAGAACAATATGAAAAATGGTGTGGTTTATTAAAGATATTTAGTCGTGAGCCATTACATATTGGTGCGGTAGGTAGTGGTGCTGCAATTAAGTTGGCAATGAATCAATTAATTGGTTCTTTAACAACTGCTTTTGCTTTGAGTTTAGGGTTGATAGTTCGAGAAGGAATAGATGTAGATTTGTTTATGCAAATTGTTCGGGATAGCGCTTTATATGCTCCAACATTTGATAAAAAATTACCACGAATGTTAGACAGGAATTATGAAAATCCTAATTTTCCAGCCAAACATTTATTAAAGGATACGAACATATTTATTAATGCGGCAGAATCAGCAGGACTTGATGTGAGTATTCAAGAAGGAGTGCGTAAAGTTTTGGAGAAAACTATTGAATTAGGATTGTCAGATGTGGATTATTCTGCTTTATTTTCGGCAGTTAATCCAGAGAATTAGAATATGTTTTCTTTTGATAATCATGTTCTTCCAAAGTGATGAAAAAAATTACCCTTAATTGTGGTGTTGCTGATTTGGTGTATGAAATTCAAGTTATTGGTAAGTTTTCACCAAATCTTTAGTTGAATAAAAAGTCATGCGTAGGGGCGAGTAACACCCAATAGCAAAATAGTATCATAATTTTTTGGGGGGTGCAAGAGGAAAAACCTTGTCGTTTTTTTGGAGCTTCACAGAATGCAGGTAGATCGTCGGTGCATCCGCGACCAAATCCTTGTCTAGCTGATGGGGTGAAAAATTTGGCGATCATTACTTCTTTTTTTAGTAGTGCTTCACAAGATGAGAATTTTTCTGGTGCTTTGATGGTGTGAGTATCTCTTATATATATATTCAGTGGCGATATGCTGTTTTTGCGTTGAATAAAAAGTCATAAGTAGGGGCGAGCAGCACCCAATAATTACATACTATCATAATTTTTTTGGGGAATTCAAGAGGAAATACCTTGCCGTTTTTTTTTTGAGCTTCACGGGATGAGAATCTGTTGGATTTGTGAATATAGCGTTGGCAGAGCAAGTGCGTTAGCTACATCGCTTCTACATGAGTAATTATCGATCTGTTGATGGGGTGAAAAATTTTCCGGTCGTTAGTTCTTGATCTAAAGTGCTTCACAGGATGATGATGTTTCTCTGTTTTGATGTCTGGGCGGTACTCCATTGTAATTATTTTTGTTACCAGACACGGTAGTGGGAGCATCTTGCTCCCGTACTTTCCATTACTATGCAGGATTACCGATGTCTGAATATCCCTTCTATATATATTCAGTAAAGAAATGCTGTTTTGGCGTTGAATAAAAAGTCATGCATAGGGGCGAGCAACACCCAATAACAAAATAGTATCACGATTTTTTTGGGGGTGCAAGAGGAAAAACCTTGCCGTTTTTTTTGAGCTTCACAAAATGCATGTTAATCATCTGTGTATCCGTGGCTAAATCCTTGTCTGGCTGATGGGGTGAAAAATTTTCTGATGCTAAATACGGTTATGAAAAGGTACTTTTTCCAAATCTTCTCTAATCCTTCTGCCTTCTGCCTTCTGCCTTCTGCCTTACTTTCCTAATAAAGCTCCTATCTAAACAGGATTTAGTATGATTGTTACTTTTACAGCAAAGTGTTTCACAGAATGATATTTTTTCTGCTTTGATAGTGTGAGTATCTCTTCTATATATATATTTCTATATATATTCAGTAACGAAATGCCGTTTTTGCGTTGAATAAAAAGTCATATTTAGGGGCGAGTAGAACCCAATGATTAAATACTATCATAATTTTTTGGGGAATTCAAGGATAAATACCTTGCCGTTTTTTTTGAGCTTCACAAGATGCAGATGAATCATCCCTGTATCCGTGACCAAATCCTTGTCTGGCTGATGGGGATGAAAAATTTGGCGATCGCTACTTATTAAGGTGCTTCACAGGATGATAATTTTTCTGCTTTGATAGTCTTAGTGTGAGTATCTCTTATATATATATTCAGTGGCGATATGCTGTTTTTGCGTTGAATAAAAAGTCATGCTTAGGGGCGAGTAGAACCCAATGGTTACATAGTATCACGATTTTTTTGGCGATGCAAGAGCAAAGACCTTGCCGTTTTTTTTGAGCTTCACAAAATGCAGATGAATCATCCGTGTATCCGTGGCTAAATCCTTGTCTAGCAACCCTTTAATTCTATTGCCCCAAAATCTGATTTCGATCGCTAGCTCCCAAACCCAACCCATTACCATTAATCTGAGGAGTAATTACCGCAGGTGCTTCAGTAACTCCCCAAAGACTTACTAATTGCTGTAAAAATTTATCTTGCTCCACCCGTGTTGCTTCCCAGTAAGGACTTCGGTTAATCATCGTAAACCAAACCAAACCCTCTTCACGAGTAGGAATAACTCCAGCTAAAGCAATCACATCATTGAGAGTACCAGTTTTCACAGCCGAACCCTGGGGAATATTCCTAGACTGGTCTACTAAAGTTCCTCGGTCATAACCAGATACGGGAAACAAGTCAGCAATAACCCACTCAGAAGTTTGGAGATACTTTTGAATAGCAATTAACATTGCACTTACTGCTCTTGGAGAAATTTTATTTTCCACTCCCAACCCAGAACCATTAATTAACTGAATTTCTGTTTGAGGCACTCCCGCAGTCCAGGCAGCTTTTTGTTGAACAACTTTTGCTCCACCCAAATTACTAGCTATTATTTCAGCCAACTTATTATTACTTTCCACATTCATTGTTTTGAGGATATAGATAAGTGGCAAAGACTTGTGTCGAATAATTGGAATTTCTGTAGATACAGATTTTTGGGATATTACAGAACCAGCGATCGCCACTTTTGGCTGAAGTGTTCCTGGTGGCATTCGGTTGTAGATATTTCTCACATTATTAGACCAAGTGGCTGAATTGATGCCTTCTCGCAATAATTGGCCTGCAACTATAGGGTTAGTCTGATAGTTCATCCAGAAATCACCTACTACAATCAAATTACCTGTGACTTGATTAATTCCCAATTTTTGGATGGTATTACCCAGGGCGATCGCTTCTTCCCAGACAAAATATGGGTCATTACCGCCAGTAATTACCAAATCTCCTCGCAATATTCCATTTGTAATTGGGCCTGTGGTACTAACCAAGGTTTCAAATTGATGTTGAGGTCCCCAAGTTTCTAGGGCTGCTAAAGATGTGGCGATTTTTGTTAAGGAAGCACCAGGCATGGGAACTTTGCCTTCATGACTATGCAAAAGTTTAAATTCTGACTGTATCCATATACCCTGAGCATCGGAAGTTAGTAATCCCTTGGCTGCCAAACCTTTCAAGTATTCATCTACTTCTATAGTTAATATTTGCTCAGAATTTTCAGGTGAAATTAATTGGGGTAAACCTGTTTGCCATTTCATGACTGTTAGAGTATTTTGCCCAATAGTTTGTATGCCTGCCATTTCTAGCCATAGAGGTATGATTCCATAGCTGAACAAATCCCACATAAATCAATTCAATTTTTTCAAGTTTTTCTATAGCAGGGAACAGGGAACAGGGAACAGTGGTAAAAGCTTTTCTCTGTCTCAGGTTCATCATCAATCTCTGTCCTAACTAACTTTTTCCTTGCTATATCATAGTGGACTTCAATCATATATATCCTACATTCCGCACTTCATCATACAAAGATTATGTTTTTAGGGGATAGAAAGCAGAAAGTTTATTGCTTGGGAGCTTGGCTAATTATTGAATCAAAAATAGAAAATCTATTCATTACTGTTTTGCTATACGCAACAGTAAGACATCAAACACCTGGCAATTATGAATTTGAAGACTTCTACTGAGTCAGCAGAAAGTTTATTGCTTGAGAGCTGGTGTAATTATTGAATCAAAAAAAGAAAATATATTCATTACTGTTTTGCTATAGGCAATAGTAAGGTATCAAACCTTTGCCAATGATTAATTTGAAGACTCCTATTAAGGAAGTAGAAAGTTCATTGCTCTGGAGCTGATGTCATTATTGAATCAAAAATAAAAAATCTATTCATTACTGTTTTGCCATACGCAACAGTAAGACATCAAACCTTTGCCAATGATTAATTTGAAGACTCCTACTGAGGAAGTAGAAAGTTCATTGCTTGGGAGCTGGTGTAATTATTGAATCAAAAAAAGAAAATATATTCATTACTGTTTTGCCATACGCAACAGTAAGACATCAAACACCTACCAATTATTAACTTGGAGTTTCCGAATTGAGGAGGCAGAAAATTTATTGTTCGGGAGCTGGTGTAATTATTGAATCAAAAAAAGAAAATCTATTCATTACTGTTTTGCCATACGCAATAGTAAGACATCAAACCTTTACCAATAATGAATTTGAAGACTTCTATTGAGGAAGCAGAAAGTTCATTGCTCTGGAGCAGAACTTAAATTATTGAATCAAAAAAAGAAAATCTATTCATTACTGTTTTGTCATACGCAATAGTAAGACATCAAACCTTTGCCAATCATTAATTTGGAGTTTCCTATTGAGGAAGTAGAAAGTTCATTGCTCTGGAGCTGGTGTAATTATTGAATCAAAAATAAAAAATCTATTCATTACTGTTTTGCTATACGCAATAGTAAGACATCAAACATCTGCCAATCATTAATTTGGAGTTTTCTATTGAGGAAGTAGAAAGTTCATTGCTCTGGAGCTGGTGTAATTATTGAATCAAAAATAAAAAATCTATTCATTACTGTTTTGCTATACGCAATAGTAAGGTATCAAACCTTTGCCAATCATTAATTTGAAGACTCCTACTGAGTCAGCAAAAAATTTATTGCTCTGGAGCTGGTGTAATTATTGAATCAAAAATAAAAAATCTATTCATTACTGTTTTGCTATACGCAATAGTAAGACATCAAACATCTGCCAATCATTAATTTGGAGTTTTCTATTGAGGAAGTAGAAAGTTCATTGCTCTGGAGCTGGTGTAATTATTGAATCAAAAATAAAAAATCTATTCATTACTGTTTTGCTATACGCAATAGTAAGGTATCAAACCTTTGCCAATCATTAATTTGGAATTTCCTATTGAGGAAGCAGAAAATTTATTGCTTTGGAGCTGTTGTAATTATTGAATCAATTCTTATCCATAAATTAAATTATCAATTATTTCTCCCTGTTGCTTGTTGCCTCTTTGTCTGGGGATGTTAATTTTATACTTAGATATTAAAAGTATTATTTTTGACTTGAATTACTGATGAAAATAAGGGTCAAAGATTTACAAAATTTTACTGAATTATTTGCTAAACTTGTTTATTGAATATGCTAAGTTCTGAAAATGAGCAAAATTTCTATAGGGAAAGCCGCAGAACTACTTGGAGTAGCAGAAAGTACTCTAAGGAGATGGGAACGTGAAGGCAAAATCCAATCAGAAAGAACTAAAAATGGACATCGCCGATATGACGTGACTACTCTTTTAGGACTAAGAGCTGGAGAACGTAAAACTATTGGTTATGCCTGCATTTCCAATTCTGAGCGAACAGCCGATTTAGATAGACAAATTATGGTACTAGAAGCCTACTGTAATAATCAGGGTTGGCTAGTAGAAATTATCCGAGATTTAGGTTCAGGAATTAACTATAGAAAACGGGGGTTAGTAAGATTAATAAAAATGATCTGCTCAGAAAAAGTAGAGCGTTTAGTTTTAACAAATAAAGACCGTTTAGTAAGATTTGGTTCAGAATTAATCTTTACAATTTGTGAGATTTTTGGCACAGAAATTGTGATTATTAATCACTTATCTGAATCCACAGAAGAAGAAGATTTAGGAGCAGATATCTTAGAAATAATTAAAGTTTTTAGTGCTAGGTTATATGGTAGCCGTAGCCAAAAAAATAAAAGAATAGTCGAAAAATTGCAAGAGGCTGCCAATCAAATAAATTGATAGCTATTAAGTCAAAAATTCTCAGTAATTAAGATTTCTGTCAATGGACTCGGAAAACCTTATCTTTTGTTCGTTTATAAAAAATATTTTTTTGCTTTTATAAATTGAATTAATGTCCGAGAGAGCAATTTTTCAAAAGTCATTCATTTAAAAGTAAATAAATATCAATTAACTGATAAAATCTTGAAGGTTTCTTTAACTTGGAGCAATGGGAATAACACCTACACGAATCGCAATCGATGCTATGGGTGGGGACTATGCCCCATCAGAAATTGTTGAGGGAGCAATACAAGCACAAGAAGCTTATGGTGTAAAAGTATTGTTAGTTGGGGACCCTCAGCAAATCAAAGCCTGTATTAATCACAAGTCAAATCAACCTCTACCAGAAATAGTCCCCGCTGAGGAAATTGTGGAAATGCATGAAGAGCCTTTGACTGCCGTTAGACGTAAGTCCAAAGCATCAATTAATGTGGCGATGAAGTTAGTCAAGCAAAAAGAGGCTGATGCTGTGGTATCTGCAGGTCATTCAGGAGCAGTCATGGCCTCCGCTTTACTACGTTTGGGAAGACTTCCAGGAATCGATCGCCCTGCAATTGGGGCAGTTTTGCCAACTATGGTTCCCAAAAAACCAGTGTTGATTCTTGATGTTGGGGCAAATGTAGACTGCCGTCCCAAATTTTTAGAACAATTTGCAGTTATGGGGACAATTTATAGCGAATATGTCTTGGGGACTGCCGATCCAAAAGTGGGACTACTTAATATTGGGGAAGAACCATCAAAAGGTAATGATTTGGCAGTAAGGACTCATCAAATACTGCAAGAAAATAATCAAATTAAGTTTATTGGTAATGCAGAAGGTCGGGATGTTTTATCTGGCAGTTTTGATGTAATAGTATGTGATGGCTTTGCTGGAAATGTTTTATTAAAATTTGCTGAGGCAGTGGGTGATGCTGTATTGCAAATGATGAAAGAAGAATTAACACCTGGTCTGAGTGGGAAAATAGGTACCGCAATATTACGACCTAATTTAAAACGAATGAAGCAAAGAATAGACCATGTAGAACATGGAGGTGGGTTACTATTAGGAGTAGGAGGAATTTGTATTATTAGTCATGGTTCTTCTAAAGCTATCGCTATATCTAATGCAATTCGTTCAGCAAGGGACGCAGTAGAAAATCGAGTAATTGAACGAATTAATTCTAACTATGTACCAGAAAATCATAAATCAATAGTCAGTAATCAGTAATTTTGCTAGATATTTGAGGTTGATTCACTGTAATTATTAAGCTACCAAAATTATTGAAAAAAATGTAGTAGGTAGAATTAATCATAAATTTCAAATAAGTCAAAAAATAGCAAAATTTTAAATAGGTAAATTCAAATTGAAGAAGTCAAAAGGCAGGAGGCAGAGGGTAGAAGGAAAAATTGCTTATGGATAGTCTTCGACACGCCACTCTGTCTCTTAACCTAAAAAAAATTTAAGCACCCCGACGGTGGAGTATTAAACCGATAAAAGAAAAAATAAATAGCATTAGCATTCTAAG
>NZ_CEZPJD010000326.1:0-8545 GCF_983059655.1 Okeania sp. | reverse complement strand
TTTTATAGATACTATGCATCTGACTTGGTTAGATAGTAATTCCTGGTTAATTGAAATAGGAGGTAAACAACTCCTGCTCGATCCTTGGTTAGTTGGCCCCCTAGTTTTCGGTAATCTACCTTGGTTATTCAAAGGAGAGAGGCGTACTCCCCGTGCCATACCAGAAAATATAGATTTAATTGTATTGTCTCAAGGGTTAGAAGATCATGCTCATCCCCAGACTCTAAAACAGTTAGACAAAAATATTCCTGTAGTCGCTTCTCCTACTGCAGCAAAAGTAGTACAGGAGTTTGGTTATTCTCAAATAGTCACGCTTGCCCATGGCGAGACACATTCTTTTGACAATAGTATTGAAATTAGAGCAGTTCCTGGCTCACTTGTTGGCCCAACCCTGATAGAAAACGGTTACATTTTTAAAGACCTAAGCACTGACAATACAATTTACTATGAACCACATGGCAGTCATTCTGAAACAATCAAAGAATTTGCTCCTATAGATGTGGTTATCACCCCGATTATAAATTTGAATTTACCGTTAGTCGGGCCAATAATTAAAGGAAATGAAAGTGCTTTACAAGTAGCTCAATGGCTGAAACCCCAAGTAATGTTACCTACAGCAGCAGGGGGCGATATAGATTTTCAAGGATTATTAATATCTTTACTCAAAGCAGAGGGAAGTGTAGAAGAAACACAACTTCAGTTAACCAAAAATAATCTGGAGACAAAAGTAATAGAGGCTCAACCTGGAGAACGTTTTGAATTACAATTAGAACAGAGAGCATTAGCTAATTAACTAGATTTGATTAACAGCTTTAAAGTAAGCATTCAGCTATTAGCAGTCAGCTATCAGCAATTAGTAATGAATAATTACTTCTAGGGTTTATTCAGGGGACTTTGGCAATAAATTTTTATTCTTTCTAAATTTCAAAGGTTGCTTTTACCTTCCCTAAAATTAATAGCTGATAGCTAATAGATGATGGCTGAATGCTTACTTTTAACCAGAGGTAATTAGGGCTTGCTGAAAAAGTATTTTTTAAGGAGTAGGGGACCCACCCCTAACCCCTTCCAGGAGGCAGGGCTGTTTCATTCTCGATAGACGCGGGGACACGGAGACACGGGGATAGAGGCTTTTAAGCGGCGTTGAACCAAATATTTTCTCAGAGCTTAAAGACGCTTATTTGGTGAAAAATCGCCAAATTTTGGTAAATTTTACTGTTCCCCTATCTCCTCATCTCCCGTTCTCCATAAATCGTTAATATACTATACTTGAAATAGCCCCGCTTCCAGGAGGGGAAAAGGGGAGTAGGGGAGTAGAGGAGCAGGAAAGTAATTTTTTTTTGCCCAACTTTTGCTTAAAATGGTAAATTGTTGAGCATGAAGAACTGAAAACCAGGTACTTTTTCACTACAAAAAAAGGCTAAAATCTTTATCTGTAAATGCTTTGATATTTAATTGGCAAGCCCTAATTATCAATTATCAATTATCCATTAATTAATATTCCCTAGCTTGTAGCGATATAAAAGTATGATTAATTTTCGTTGGATTTTTACAGTAATATTATCCTTGTTTTTAATTATTATTAGTTCCCAGCCAGCTTTAGCTTCTATTCATACTTACCCCGAATCTTCTACACAAATCATGTATCGTTCTCGACAAAGTTTGCGAGACCTTTCAGATAGAGCATGGCAGACTATATTATATAAGCGGATAAAATCTGGTAAACTAATAACTTTAAAATTACGATTAGTAGGATTTCCTGGAATAATTGAATTGGCTCATCCCCAAAAATTGCAAATTAATACTGGCACTGGTAATATCTGGAATGCAGAGGATGTTTTAGTGGATTCTTCTTTTCCTGCTAATGTTGGAGAATATGACTTTTTGGAAGTAATGAAAAAGTTAAATTCTGATACTCCACTGCGAATAAATATACCTTTGCAAGGTGAAAAATCAGCAGAATTAGTGGTGCCAATTTTTGCTGTCAAAGAATGGCGAAAATTGTTCGATGAAGTTAATTTTTGGTGATTTTTTACTTATTCTAGTTAAGAAAAAATTGGTTAGGGTAATTACTTATGATGAATCTTGGACTAGGAAATGTTTTTCCAACTTTTCCCTGCTATAGTTTAAATTAATTAAGGAAAAAAAATGAAAAAAATAATTATAGTTTGCTTATTAATATTTACATTAATAAATTTTATAGAAATTCCAACTGCATTAGCAGCAGAAACAGCAAAAGGAGCAGAAATTTTTCAGATTAATTGTGCTGGATGTCATGCTGGAGGAGGCAATATAGTTAGATGGTGGAAAAACTTAAAAATCAGAACTTTGAAAAAAAATAAATTAGATTCTGTTGAGGCGATCGCTTACTTGGTTAAGAATGGAAAAAATAATATGTCAGCTTACAAAGACCGGTTAACAGAAACAGAAATAGAAACTGTATCTGGTTATGTATTGAAACAGGCAGAAAATGGTTGGCGTTAATATACAACTTGTAATATTTAATAGACATCTCCGACAATAAAAAATAAAATCAATTATCGCACAGAAATTATCAATTCTTTTCCTCTACTGCCTACAGCAAAGCTGCCTCTTTTCTGGAGATGTCTAATAGATACCAAATGGCTTCTATAACTAAAAATTCTTAATATTGGCTTTGCTTTACAAATAGTCATTCAAAAATAAGATTGAGGCATTTGTTAGTCTTTTGATGAAGATTTTCCCAAATCTCCATTGACCAGATGTAAAATTTTGATTATGATAATGATTATCATAATTATTCTAACAAGTAAAATGGCCATATATTCAGGAAGTTAGCCCACAGAATCTCTTTAGTAAACTAGAAATAGTAATTTTCTAGTGTGGGAGGGCGGAAATAACTGACCAGTGACAAAATCCTAAAAGCCTTACCAGTCAATACTTTTGAATTTTGACTGTCTTGAGTGTGTCTTACATTCTGGAGGGGCTGTGTGCGGAACTATTTCTGCACTTTATACGCCCGGTAGGAAACCTCAGAATTACACACTCGATGCCCGACTTTTAACTTCCGCGTAGTGGCACTAGCTACTCAGTAACTCACCTTAACAAGGAAAATTGATTAGCAATATGACGTAAGCATTCAGCCGTCAGCCATCAGCTATAAGTTATTAATATGATTATCTTGGAAGAATAAATTAGTCTTCAAGAAGAATTAAAAGTTACTACTCAAAGTATACTCCTTTAACAAGAGAAATAATTATTTGCTGATTGCTGACCGCTAATAGCTGAATGCTTATAATATGACTGGTTTTCTTGTGAATGACAAAACGACCTTATATCAATTTTAAAAAAGAATGTTACGAATAGTTTGGTCAACAAAAATGGTTAAATTCAGATGTATATTTAGCACTTGGAGAATTATTTCAGGGTCAAAAATGATAATAACAGCTCTTTCTAGCTGACTATTGACTACTAGAAACAGTTCCAATATTTGTAGCAAACATTTATCAAATTGGTATTACTCTATAGTGTTCTTCAGAATAAACAAGATTTAAGAGTAGCTGTCTTCGTCAATAAATTTAGTAATAATGAATAATTCACTACAATTAGATATTCCTAAAAGAGGGATGCCAGTTACTATTATTACTGGATTTCTAGGCAGTGGTAAAACAACCCTAATCAATCAAATTTTGCATAACAAGCACAAGTTAAAAGTTGCAGTATTAGTTAATGAATTTGGGGATATTAATATAGATAGTCAGTTATTAGTAGATATTAATGACAATATGCTAGAACTTAGCAATGGTTGTATTTGTTGTACTATCAATGAAGGATTAGTAGATGCAGTATACCAAATTTTAGAACGGGATGAAAAAATTGATTATTTAATTATAGAAACCACTGGTTTAGCAAATCCTTTGCCAATTATGTTAACTTTTTTGGGTACAGAGTTAAAAGATTTAACTTATTTAGATTCTGTACTAACTTTAGTGGATTGTGAAAATTTTACACCAGACCATTTTGATAGTGAAGCAGCTTTAAAACAGGTTGCTTATGGAGATATTATTTTACTCAATAAAACAGATTTAGTCTCCCAAGATAGAGTAGATTATTTAGAGTCTTATATTAGAACGATAAATAATGGAGCTAAGGTTTTGAGAAGTGAGTACAGCCAGATACCATTATACTTAATCCTAGATGTAAATTTATCCAAACTTCAGCCTTATCCTCTAGAAGATAATGATAATTATCAGCATGAACTACAAAAAATCCCTAAAAATCATCTAATAAATGATGGCTTTACGTCTATTTCATTCCGAAGTGAAAGACCTTTTTCTGCTCTAAAATTTCAACAGAATTTTCTAGAAAAATTACCAGAGAATATATTTAGAGCAAAAGGGATTCTTTGGTTCCAAGAAAGTGAATCTAAACATATATTTCAATTAAGTGGTAAACGCTATGATATACAAGTAGATGAATGGTCAACTAATCCCACAAATCAGTTAGTATTAATTGGCCGAAACTTGAATCCGTTAATGATTCAACAAAACTTAACAAACTGTCTAACTATGTGATAAATTAAGAACGGCGATTATCAGAGAAATACAGATAATGATCCTCATAACTAATCCTAAATTTATGTTGGAAAGTATCTGCCAAACTCTCCGACAAAATATTAACATTCAAACCTTTGAACTATGACTTTATCAGCAGTTCCAGAATTTGTTTCTACCGATGAATTGAAAACAAAATCTCAGCCTCCTGTTACAGAAGCTGAAATGATTCAAGCGGTGAGAACTTTATTAATAGGATTAGGAGAAAATCCAGACCGAGAAGGATTATTAGATACTCCTAAACGTGTAGTAAAAGCCCTAAAATTTCTCACTTCAGGTTATCATCAATCTCTAGATGAATTGTTGAATGGAGCTGTTTTTAGTGAAGATATCTCAGAAATGGTTTTAGTTCGAGATATCGATCTTTTTAGCTCTTGTGAACATCATATTTTGCCTATTCTTGGTCGTGCTCACGTAGCATACATTCCTAATGGAAAAGTAATTGGACTATCAAAAATTGCTCGAATTTGTGAGATGTATGCCCGACGTTTACAGGTACAAGAACGTCTAACAGCACAAATAGCTGATGCGCTTCAAGGATTACTTAAGCCTTTAGGTGTTGCTGTAGTTGTTGAAGCAACTCATATGTGCATGGTCATGCGTGGAGTACAAAAACCAGGTTCTTGGACAACTACTAGCGCTATGCGTGGTGTTTTTGCTGATGACGTGAAAACTCGTCAAGAATTTATGAGTTTAATTAGGCATAGTAATTCTTTTCATTAGTTTTTTTAAGTTTAGCTAGAATAACAAAAAGGTAAACATTCAGTCAGCTTTATTACCTTTAGTTAACAAGTCAATTTCGTTGCTCTTGTGCTTCAAATATTTGAAAATGTACGAGAAGTTAAGCTAATACTTGCTTAATTAATTTTTATTGCTGAGAGCTAAATGCTAATAGCTGAATGCTTAGACAAAAAGTTGATTGGTATTAAAATTTCTGATGATGCTAAGACAAAAAGCATTAATACTAAAATCAGAAAGGAAGAGACTTTTTGCCCCATACTTAGAATTGCCCCTATCGAGTTACGAAGTAGGTGAGCATCAATAAATGTAACAGGACTTACGCACCTAAAAAAGAAACCCGGTTTATTGCCCTAATTATTGTTTTTTAAACCATGAGATTTAGTTGGTAAACCAGGTTTCTGCGTAAGTCCTGTTTATTAATGTTTATGTTTTTCAATGTTACGAAAATGCCTAATGCATTAGGTGCAGAAATGACAGAAGGTGCGGAACTTTTTCAGATTCATTGTGATAGGTTGTAATGCTAATGGAAGTAATATTGTTTGATGGGGAAAAAATTTCAAAATAGAAACTTTGGAAAGAAATAAACTAGATTCTGTGGAGGCGATCGCTTACTTGGTTAAGAATGGGAAAAATAATATGTAAGCTGACAAAGACTGTTTAATAGAAACAGAGATAGAAACTGTATCTGGTTATGTATTGGAAGAGGCAAAAAATGGTGGGTATTCTGAAAATTCTATAATATCCTAATTATCCATTATTCATTATCAACTTATGACTTCTCCTAACACAAATAATCAGAATCATGTACCGCAACATTTTCGAGAAAGAATACAGAACGCTAAAGACAACAAACTTAAGGAGTTAGACTTAAGTAATAATTTTTCTAGCAGATATGATGAAAAATTAACTGAAATTCCTACTGAGGTTTGGGAATTAGAGCAGCTAGAATTATTAAATTTAAGTGATAATCAATTAACAACTATTCCGGAATCTATCTCTAAACTCACCAATTTAACTGGACTTTATTTAAGTGGTAATAAATTAAAAACTATCCCGAAATCTATCTCAAAACTCACCAACTTAACTGAGCTTTCTTTAAGTGAGAATCAATTAACAACTGTGCCGGAATATATCACTAAACTAACTAATTTAACTCAGCTTTATTTAAGTTTTATAGCGCTACAAGTTTAGGTTAGGACATTCCTAAATCCACCAAACCCACTCACAGTTTACTTTTGCCTGTTGCCTGTTGCCTGTTGCCTAGCGCGTAGCGCTATAATAAATTAAAAGCTATCCCGCAATCTATCACTAAACTCACCAATTTAGCTGGACTTGATTTAAGTGGTAGCCAATTGACAACTATCCCCGAATATATCACGAAAATCACCAATTTAACTGAGCTTAATTTAAGTGAGAATCAATTAAAAGCTATCCCGCAATCTATCACTAAACTCACCAATTTAACTTGCCTTGATTTAAGTGGTAACCAATTGAAAAATATCCCGGAATCTATCACTAAAATCACCAATATAACTTGGCTTTATTTAAGTAGTAATCAATTAAAAACCATTCCGGAATCTATAACTAAACTCACCAGTTTAGCTGAACTTGATTTAAGTGGTAACCAATTGACAATCATTCCAGAATTTATCACTAAACTCACCAACTTAATTCAGCTCGATTTAAGTGATAACCCCCTGGAAACTCCATCAATAGAAATTGCTGAAAAAGGAATAGAATCAATTAGAGAATATTTCCAATAAATAAAATGAGAAGGAAAAGATTATATCTATGAAGCAAAATTACTAATCAATTGATAGTTAAATTTTTCTCTTATATTGCCTATAGTTTTTAGGCTCCTTAAAACAGCTTTCCTGAAACCTTTGTATTTCAAGAAAATATACCAAATGGTTTCTATAGACTCATATACTTTCCTTCTTTCTTCTTCCTTCTCTCCTAGATAACTAAAGACTTCTTCCTTAAATCAAACTACCTAACTTGAGATTTCTTTCTTGTAAAACCTCAGCATAAAGCATTTCCAATTGAGCAATATTTCTACTCAGAGTATAACGTTCTAAAACTCTCCGACGAGCTTTTTGCCCCAAAAGAGTAGTTAATTCAGGATGATCCTTAAACAAAGGCAATAAAGTTTGCAACTGAGTAGTAACATTATGAGTATTCAAAATTATACCCGCACCATTTTCCAATACCTCACCATCAGCACCAGCATCCGTCGCCACACAAGCCAAACCACAAGACATTGCTTCCAATAAAGCCAAAGACAAACCCTCTACCAAAGAAGGTAAAATAAACACATCCGCACCACGTAAAATTTCTATCCGTCGTTGTTCATCACTCACATATCCAAACCAACTAACTCCCTTCACATCGCTATAAAACATTTGCAAAGAAGCAGCTAATGGCCCATCACCAACAATTATTAAATGGCTACTATTTCCCATATCACAATGTTTCCAAGCCTTAAGTAGAGATTCAACATTCTTAGCCGTAGAAATACGACCTAAATATAGAAATATACGTTGAGCATTTAACTCAGTCTTGAGACTAGACATACCAGGGCAATATTTATCTACATCAACCCCATTGGGAATTACTGCTACTTTTTGGCCAGGAACCCCTAATTTAACCAAGAAATCTCGCTGTATTTCAGAAAAAATAATAACTCGGTCATAATGTGCCAAAAAAGGAGCATATAACTGATAAGCCAAAAATTGAGTCCCAGATTTAATATTGCGCGGTTTACTATCAAACTGGGCATGAAAAGTAGCTACTAAAGGGATATTTAGTTCTTCGCAAATTTCAGGCAGTAAAAAATCAAGAGGAGAAAGAGTTAGAGAAGCATGGACAATATCAGGCTTGAGTTTCTGTAAAGCCTCGCTCAAAATTTTGCTAGATTTAAGACTAGGTATAGTGTAACCCTGAGATTTGTAGATACAAGGTAGAGACACTTCATGAAATCTTGGCCATTTATCAGGTTCATTATCTTCAGTAGCAAAATGAAGAAAGCTAACCTGATAGCCCCGGTCTAATAGAGCATTGGTTATTTCTCTAGAGTAGGTAACGTTGCCACAAAAAGGATATTTTTTTCCAAGCCAAGCAATATGCATTCAGATGAATAGGCAGATATTATTTTGAGTGATTTTATCATTGATAGACAAAAACGCGTCAGTCTGTTGTTTGCTAAAGCTGAAAAA
>NZ_CEZPJD010000325.1:0-8547 GCF_983059655.1 Okeania sp. | reverse complement strand
CTAGGTAAAAGTCTAATTGAAATTTACGGTGAGGTAAACTCGCAATTTATCACTGATATGAATACTAACGAGATTATTTGGATGAACCAAGCTGCCATAGTTGCTAATAGTAACCAACCAATGAATAAGATTATTGGTAAGAACGCTGAGGATTTATGGCAACCTGGTGAATTGAATAAAATGCTTACTTTCTTGGAGGATGACCTTCATCTTCCTCAATTTGAAGTTAAAGGCTATAGACTTCTTACCGATGGAGAAAAGGAAAAATATACTACGTTGAACGAGTACAGAATTATCAATGTTTTTGGCAGAAAATGTCGATGGTGTAGAGCTAATGTTTAAATATGGCTTTGTTGCACAAAAGATGATTAGAGGGTAATTTTGAGGCCAAGGTAATGAAAAACTTGGCTTTATTCTGTCATAAAATTACGCAACTATGTTTGACATTGCAAGTAACCTGAAGTCAAATGATCAAGGCACTTTATCAATATTTGGAGATGTCTAATAATGTCACTTACAATACTGAGTTTGAGCATTTATAAATATCCTAACTAATTAACGTAGTACTCCTAGTCTAGACATTAAAAAAGATCTAACCTTTATGAACCTAAATTTTATATTCAAAGTTCTAAACCGTGAACTTGTAAAAATTGGTAATTCTCCTTTGAATGAAGTAGAATTTCTAATCATCCAAGGTATTTGGGATGAAAAGTCTTATAAAGAAATAGCTGAAGATCATGGTTATAGTCATGATTATTTAACCAATGTTGTTCCGCCTAAGCTATTAACAAAGCTTTCTTTTCTTCTTGGTGATAAAGTAACAAAAAAAAAATGTCGAGTGCAAATCGAACAGTATGTCAAAAAAATTATGTCTATAACATTTCCTAATGGAGTTATTCCTTTGAATTCGCCTTTTTATATCGAAAGAATTACTATCGAAAAGGAAATATTGACGGAAATTAAAAAACTAGGGGGTTCGGTAAGAATAAAAGCACCACAGCAATTTGGCAAAAGTTCAATGTTTTTGCGTGTTATGCACCACCTAGATTTTTTAGCTTATCGTACTGTTAGTTTAGATTTGAAACAAGTCTCACAAAATTCTTTAAATGATATTGATAAGTTTTTACGCTGGTTTTCTGTTAATGTTGCTTTAGGGCTTAATTTAGAGCCCAGGCTAGAGGGTTATTGGAATGAAAATATTGGTTGTAAAGTTAGTTGTACTTTGTACTTTCAAAATTATTTGTTGCCATTAATTAATTCACCTTTACTTTTGGCTTTGGATAACCTGGATTTAATTTTTGACTATTCGGAAGTGCTCAAAGATTTCTTGACCTTGCTATATTCATGGCATGAGAAAGCTAGAGTTTTGCCTTTGTGGAGTCAGCTGCGTTTACTTGTAGTTCATTCAACTGAAATTGATGTTCCTTTAGAAATTTATCAGTTGCTTTTTCATGTAGGTGTTACTATTCATTTGGATAGTTTCACCTTGGAAGAAGTTATGGAATTAGTTAAATTTTATGAACTCAACTGGATGAGTGAAAAAGATATAAAGCTTTTGATGGCTATGACAGATGGTCATCCTGCTCTAGTTCATCTTGCTATTTATCATCTTAGTCAAGAGAAATTAACATTTATGGAACTATTAGATAATGCTCCTACCTCTACAGGAATTTATGGAAGTCACTTATATCGTTATCAAATGAAACTGCACTCAAAACCAGAATTAGCGATTGCTTTTAAAACTGTTATAAATTCTACTAAACCTGTGTTATTAAATCCGATCTTGGCTAATAAGTTAAGTGATATGGGTTTAATTAAGTTAAATCAAAATAAAGCAGTTATTAGTTGTCAGCTATATCAAAATTATTTTGAACAAACATTATAGCTGGACTTTGGCTTTGTTGCCTCACGGGGTGACAAGCTAGTTAAGAGCTATATATAGAAAAGGATTTGATCGGGGCCAACGCATCTTATTTTTAGGATAAAATAATAACAACAACTGCCAGAGCTAGCCAATGTCCTCGTCACTGTTGACAATTTTTAATATATACAGGACTTACGCAAAGACGCTATATATAGCGTGTATGAATTATAGCGATCGCTATAATTTTTCAAGCGATATAGCTGCCGCACTTGCTCCGCCAACGCCTTAAGATTTCTGCCATTGTTAAAGCCAGAGAAAAAAACACCTATAAAATAAAAATAGCCCTGAATTTTATTGTGGGCTTTTTCAGCTCTTGGATCAGATAATCAGAGAGTAATTCATGTTTAACTCTATAGATAGTTTTTCCTATTTTCACTGCTAATCTTTTTAAGAAATTCCAGACTAACATAGCACAAGCTATGTGATTTTTTTGAATTTGTCTAAGACGGCATTGACAAAATTCAATACCTGTTAATTGCTTAATTCTGGCGTGAAATTCTTCAATTTTCCATCTAGTTTGTGACTCAAATTCTACAGCATCTACTGAAGATTGAGCTAAGTCATTAGTTGCAATATATTCTGTTCTGTTGGTCGAAACAGTTTCCCAGAATAGTTTGATTTTTTTATCTCAAAGGAATTCCTTTAACTTTAATTATTTTACCTGATATTTTTTCGGATTCATTCCAAATTAACTCTCCTATTTTTTTGTATTTTTCTACGCCACCACTATCATCTACTAGGCGATTTATTTTTAAGGGACAGTAATAATTTTTCCCTAAGTTATTTACTAATCCCATTAATCTTTGTGTTGCATACCAACTATCCATTAATACTGTTTTAAATGGTAATTTCTTTTTGTTTACCACATTTAATATCATTTCTTCAACATGATCTATCTTAGTTTTGTTATCAGTATCTGGATCATACATTCGATAATCTATAATCCAAAATTGCTCGACTTTTGGATTGAAATATATACAATTTACTATCCCTATATAGCGCTACGCGCAAGTCAGAAGTCAGAAGTCAGAAGTTAGAAGTAATCCCTGACGCTCGTTTGAGTGTCTATAATTGCCCTAACCTATTTGCGTAATGCTATACCACAAACTACTTTATGCTCATTGCCACTGTACTGTCGCCGAACTAACTCAATTTTATTGCCATGTTTCTTTTTGAGAACTGTATCATCAAATATTAAATAACCTTCAGTGTTAGTTACAATTTCTTCTTGAACATTTTTCCATAAATCTTGAGAATCAAAACTTTCGATTTTCAAATAACGATTGATTGTGTCATGGCTAACATTTTCTAGGTGATTGGCTAAATTTGTAATAGTATAATTTGTATGATAATTCAGTAAATATTGACAGTAATCAATATAGTTAAACTTCATATTGTTACCTCAAATTAACAATAATGTTATTCTATAATAAGCGCGAGTGTTTTGGCATAAGTTATAATAATTTTGTTGTTCAGGCGATCGCCAAGAGGAACTAAGTAAGGAGCGCCAATAAGGATAAAGTCTTGAGGTTTAACGCTATATATAGTGTCTTTGCGTAAGTCCTGATATAATAATGGAAGTTTAAATGCATCTAATTAAAATAATGCTAAAAAATCCTCCAGCAGTACTGTCAACCTGCGGAATGTAGGTTGCACCATTTTCGCTGTGTCAGTCCACTACTGGAGTTCTTACTTCTTCCTTCTGCTATATTTAACTATTACCTAATTCTTGAGACCTTTCTTTTGACGCCATCACTGCTTCAATTAAAGCAGAACGAAAACCCAAACTTTCTAATTCCGCAACTGCGGCAATAGTTGTTCCTCCAGGACTTGTTACCCGGTCTTTCAACTGTGCGGGGTGCATTCCCGACTCTTGTAACATAACTGCTGTACCTAAAACTGTCTGCAATGCTAACTGATAAGCGATCGCTCTAGGTAAACCAGCACGAACTCCCCCATCTGTCAAGGACTCAATTAAAATTGCCACATAAGCAGGTCCGGAACCAGATAAACCTGTAACTGCATCCATTAAAGTTTCTGGAACTTCCACTACCTTTCCTACGGACTCTAAAATGCGAGTAGCTAACTCTTGATGTTCCGGTTTAATATGCTTACCAAGAGCGATAGCACTAATTCCTGCACCTACTGTTGCGGGAACATTAGGCATAACTCTTACCATAGGTCGCGATGGGAAAGCTGCCTCCAACCTTTGCAGAGGTACACCTGCCATAATTGAAATTACCAATATAGTCTCACCGCCAACTTGCCAGTCTGCCAATTCCGATGCTATGGTATCAAATATTTGAGGTTTAACCGCCAGTAATAAAACTTCCGTTGCAGTAGTAACAACCAAACGATTCTCAGTAGTTACCTCTACACCATATTCTCGTGCTAAAAAATCCCGCCTTTGTTGCTGCGGGTCACTAACTAAAATTTCTGAGGGTTGATAAATTTTTTGTTCGAGCAGTCGGGATAATAAAGCCTCACCCATTACCCCACCACCAATTAAACCAAACTTTGCACTTGTCATTTCAGTTATCAGTTATCAGTTATCAGTTAGCCTCCTAGCAGAGGAGCTACGCTATCAGTACCTCCTGCAATAAGGAGACTTGACATCAAGAATATCTTCGGGTTAAAACTCGTCGCGTTGTTTCCATCCACTGCTTAAAAGACGGTGGTTTCCCACTTACCAAATTTTTAAGATGAATAGGGAATTAGGGATGGGTTCTTATACCGTTTCACTGATGTCAAAAGTCAGAAGTAGAAGTTGATAGACTTAAAATTTTGACTAAACAATAATTTCAGCCTATTATTCCGCATCATCAGTTGCTGACTATTTGTGACATCCTTAGAGTGAATTGGTATTTTAGATGTATATAATTATTAGCGCTAATTATATTTTTTCTGACCCCATACCCAAATGTCCCTAGCGATTATTGCATCATTTGAACTTGCTCCGGTTGCCAAACTTGAGACCCAGAAGTTCCCACACGAGGACGTGTTTGAGTCTGAGGCATCTCGTTGACTACTCCTGCTTGAGTTCTGACTTGTACGCAACTTGGTGTGAACAGAAAAATACTTTCTCCGATGCGTTCTTGATGACCATCCAAAGCATAAGTACCACCTGCTACAAAGTCCACTGCCCTTTGAGCTTGGTCTGGGTCCATAATGGTCAAATTTAAAACTACAGACTTGCGCTCCCGTAGAGCACGAATTGCTTGAGGCATTTCTTCAAAAGTTCGTGGTTCCATAACCACAACTTCGGACATTCCATTTAAAGCGCCAGGCATTCCAATTACATTATTCATAACCGATCCCATTCCAGATTCTGATTTAACAGCTCCAGTAACACCTGTGCTGCTTGTTGTTGTTGTCGCAGCAGTGGCCCTATTTCTTAATCGGCGACTATTGCGACTTTCCTCTTCCACTACTGGTACAGCAGCAGGAGCTTGTTGTTGTGGAGGATAAACACTTTGATATTGTTCTCCTTCCACTTCATCGTAATCATATTCGTACTCAACTTGTTCGTTAAGTCCCACAAAATCTTTTAGTTTGGAAAAAAGACTATTCACCATTAAATTACTCCTTCGCTACTGTCAAATTCGGACTATTGTCCCAAGGTAGCTTAATCGTGGGTAGTTTACTACTATTTTTACTTTTTAAGTTGTATTGAATAGCATATCAGTCCTTTTGACTTCGTCCCTGCTCTAAAGATGCAGGCATTCTCAGCGGATGCTACGCAACGGAATAAATAAACATTGCTTGCTTTTTCTGAGCTGTTACCCAGAGATTTATCTGGGTCGAACCAGTCAAAACGCACTTAGACACTCACTTGTATTCACATTGTTAGTTTTCGGGAGGTTCTATTACTATGCCAAAATTTTACACCCCCTGTCCTGCCATTGCTTGCAGTGATTATAGTCATACTGCTGTTGAATTTATCAACCCTTGTTTCTTGTTTGCCAGGACTTCTCCATACTAAGACAGTTCCAGCTATAGATGAAAGCTTTATTCAAATTTTAATTCTATCACTTGGCCGGATTTATCCTAAACCGTCATTTTCATCCTCTGCCTAAAGACGAGGAGTTTTCAACCTTATTGTGTGTTCCTCCTTTCACCAAATAGAGTTTTACCTAGTCTGACCATAGTTGTACCAGCAGTTATGGCTAGATTATAATCTTCTGACATTCCCATTGAAAGTTCTTGGATATTTAGATTAGACAAATTTTTTTTCCTAATTTCCTGAGCTAATTCCTGAGTTTTCTCAAATACTGATAAGGTTTGTCCATGGTCTAATCCTTGGGGTGGGATAGTCATTAGACCCTTAATTTTCAAATGTTGACATTGATTTAACTGTGGTAAGTCAGTAATTAATTCTGCTATGCTCCACCCATACTTATTAGGGTCGGGTAGAATTTTGACTTGCAGACAAATATTAGGACTACAAGATAACTCTTCTGCTAAACGGTCCAGGCGTTGGGCCAGTTTTAAACTATCTACAGAATGAATCCATTGAAACTGCTTTAAAGCTTTTGCTGCTTTATTGGTTTGCAAGTGGCCAATCAGATGCCAGGTAATCTCTGATAAATCTTTTAGTTGGGCTTGCTTTTCTTGTGCTTCTTGAACTTTATTTTCCCCAAAATCTCTTATCCCTGCTGCATAAGCAGCACGAATAGCATCAACTGATACCTGTTTAGTTACAGCAATTAAGCGTATTGATGCAGGTAGGTTAGAGCGGATTTTAGTAATACGTTCGGTAATGGACTCAAACATTTAATCTTGAGATTTGAGAGTTTTTTATTATCTTTAATCTTTTGCAGGCTTAATACCCCACTGTCATTTCAGTTATCAGTTATCAGCTTAATTATTGAAAAGTATTTTTGTGAACTGTCTGAAGTTTTTGGTATTCAATTGCTTGACCATTTCGACGCAGTTGACGGAGGCGAATTTCCACCATTAAACGTGCGTCTGAACGGCCTAAAGGTTCAAATTTAATACCTCCTATTCCATTTGTCACTAAAAAAAATAAGCGTTGGGCATAGAGGGTCGTAAACAATTCTTTGTTCTCCTCAACTAAGCACACCCTGTATAGGAGGCCAAAGTTAGGATGGTTCATATAAGTTTCGTTGGTCATTTAGGCTTAAAAATCAGCAGATAATGACAGGATTTTTAAATAACTTAGTGGCCTTTGTCAATGGAAAGACCATAGTTTTTTAGATTTTAGATTTTACAGATTAACAGCACAGATAAATAATGGTTTTTGTTTTTTTCTGTAAATTATTAAATGCTCTTAGAATTAAATAGACCCAGAAAATATATTTTCTGAAATTATAATTATTTGATATTCGAGTTGAATATCAACCTATAATTTTTATCTTAGAAATTATCAATAATATAAATTAGTGATGAAGTATCCCACAACACTTTATTGAAATTATTGAAAGTTTTCACTTTAACTTAAGATAACGATACCAGATAAATAATTATTTATAAGGAATATATAATTTTGTTTTAACTTTGTCCTCCCCAAACTAATCTAACCCACCAGAATAACACTAAGCAAACCAATACTAACCAGTCCCATACCTTTAGCTTTAGATCGTGCCATTCTACTTTATGTTGTTCGGGAGTTGTAAAACCTCGCACTTTCATGGCACTAGCAATTTGATCTGCTCGCAATAGCAAATTTTCTAATAGTCTTTCTGCTACTATTAACCATACCTGAGAAGCTTGTCGTAGTCCTAGTTTTTTCCAGTTAATTGCCCTAGTTCTAACTGAACGAACTAAATTCTGTATTTCCTCTAAAACTAGGGGAATAAATCTTAAAGATAAGGTTAAAGTTAAACTTATTTCTGTTACAGGTAAATTCAATTTATTCAGAGGTTGCATTAGGTCTTCTATACCTGCTGTAATTTCTTCTGATCCTGTGGTTAAAAGATATAAGTTTGTGCTATAAATCACGGTAAATAATAAGGTGGCAATCCTAATACCTAAATCTATTGAACGACGAGTTATAGTCAGTGGTCTTTTTTGAAAAAGGACGTACTTGTAAGAGGTAGGTTGAGGTAATTCTGTTAGTTCTTGCTGTTGTGTTTCAGAAGTTGATTCAGTTGAAGTTTCTGTTTTTAGCAATCCAAAAAAATTGGAAATATTTTTCGCTTCTGGTTCTGGTGGTAAACTATTAGTTTGTTCAGCAAAGATTAGTTCATCTTTTGGTAAACGGGGTTGATAGTTAATTGAAAGTCCATCAGGAGCAATAGCTGCACTCATGACAAAAACTAAGCAACAAAATGTGAGCAACCAACCCATTTGTCGTTTCCAAACTCGTAAAGGAATTGAGGCACTAAATGTTAATACAATTAACGTAGCTACTAATATTAAACGCCAGATGGAACTACTCAAAACTGGGCTAATTAGAAAGCTCATTAGCCAGATTAATTTAACTCTAGGGTCGAGTTTATGTAGCCATGTTATGGGTTTTTCTAAGTATAGTCCAAGAGGAAGCGATCGCAGTAAATCCATTTTTACTTTGGTAGTTAGGTTTTAGGTTGTAGGTTTTATAGCAGGGAACAGGGAACAGGGAACAGGCAACAGGCAACAGGCAACAGGGAACAGGCAACAGG
>NZ_CEZPJD010000324.1:5393-8551 GCF_983059655.1 Okeania sp. | reverse complement strand
CAGGCAACAGGCAACAGGCAACAGGCAACAGGCAACAGGGGGAATAAATTGCCCATAATATGAGACTTTTAGCTATTTGGCCCCTCTTGCAATGTGTAAATATACCAGCGCTCATTGCTATAGATAAAATAATATAGCAATAGCAGGGAACAGGGAACACTAGGAAAAATATTTTCCTGTATAAGGTTTTAATATTATTTTTAACCTATTTTTTCCTAAAGTCCTGCTATTTAGCATTACGCGCGCAGAACTACCAAATTTTAGGCATTTCTGAGGAGCGGGATTAATATAATATCATGTCCGGTAGCATAGTTTGTGTATAGAATTAAGTCGCAATTGTAAAAAACCCTTCTGCCCTCTGTCTTCCTTCCACTAAAGTATAAGTAGGGCTTGCTGATTAAATCTCAAAGTTTTTACTGGCAAAAGTTTCAGCCTTTGCAGGTACTAATAAAGTATCAGCTTTTAGGTAGTTCCAGTTCAAAAATCTAGGATTTTGGGCATTTCGAGGGGTAGAAAATCAAGGGAAGATTCTTCTGACTACCTCTTCTCGGAATCTCATTCCTCCTGGATTCTGGATTCTCAATCCTGGCTCCTCCTCTGAAAAAAAGACTTTTTCAGCAAGCCCTAAGTATTCAAGCAGACATGATATAAGCGGTAAGTGGGGGCAGGCATTCCGCCTATCCCTGTCTGCGGTGAAAATATCAGGAACGGGAACGGGGAATGGGAACGGACAAGATGCCCATTCCACAAAACACAAAACTATTAAAATTCCAAGCGCATTTATGCAACGCCGGAAATTTAAGTTTTTTTCTCCCTCTTCCCTCTTCCTTCTTCCCTCTTCCTTCTTATAGGAACTTAATTAACTCCTTTCTAGCTTCTTCATAACGTTCTTCCAATAGCTGCACTAACTGCTCAATATCTGCAAAATCTTGATTTTTGGCCCTAGTTTCTAACTGTCGGCAAACCTCTACTACACCTACAGCTCCTAAAGTAGCACTACCACCTTTGAGAGTATGAGCAGAATGTTTCAAACCTTTAGCATTTTCTTCAGCGATCGCTTGTTTAATTTCTGTAAGACGCCGGGGACCTTCTCGGTCTAAATATAGGTGTGTCATTTTCTTGACTAACTCAGGTTTGGTTTCTGCCATAGACACGATCATTGCAGTTTGATCGAGTACTTGACTCCTGGAAGTAGTATCGTTAGCATTAATCTTAGTGTCTTTTGTCCCCCACTTTTCTAGCATTTGTTGCATAGCTTGAATTTTTACTGGTTTGCTAACATAGTCATCCATTCCCGCTTGCAAACATTCATCTCGGTCGTCTTCCATAGCATTAGCAGTCATGGCAATAATTTTCGGGCGTGTTTCTGATGGCAACTGCTTAATAATTTCGCGAGTAGCTTCTAAACCATCCATTTCTGGCATTTGTACATCCATAAATATAATGTCATAATTTTGTTTTTTACAAGCTGCGATCGTATCTATACCATTGTTTACTACATCAATTTTGTAACCCATTTTTTCTAATATTGCTACAGCAAATTCTTGATTAATTACATTATCTTCTGCCAGCAATATTTTTAAAGGTAAATGTTCTGCTAATTTCTGGTCAATTTGTACTTGTTTTACTGGTTGTGTGTGATATGTCTGTTTCACAGTAGCAAAAATATCCACTATAGTTTTAAGCAAAGTAGACTGTTTAACTGGTTTAGAAATATAGGCGGAAAAAACTTGATTTATCAAATTAACATCTTCATTATACTTCCCTAGAGAAGTTAGTAAAATTAGTGGTAATTCATCTTGAGATTTCAATTTTCGTAGTTCAAAACCTAGAGTTAAACCATCCATTTCTGGCATGGCCATATCAAGAATTGCCAAATCGAATAAGTCTCCTCTTTCTACCCATGAAATTGCTTCTTTAGGATTATCTGTAGCAAAAGGTAACATTTGCCATTGTTGGCATTGCCAGATTAAAATTTCCAGATTAGTTTGATTATCATCTACCAGTAATACTCGCTTATTTTTAATTTCTGGAGCTTGTTTATTTAGATATCGTTTTGGTTGTGCTGGAGCTGCTTTAGTTTGGATAGTAAATGAGAATTTACTACCTTTGCCAACTTCACTTTCAACAGAAAAACTTCCTCCCATTAATTGAACTAAGCGACTGCATATAGCTAACCCTAAACCTGTACCTCCATATCTACGAGTAGTGGAAGAATCTCCTTGAGAAAAAGGTTTAAATAAACGACTTATTTGTTCTTTATTCATACCAATTCCTGTATCACTTACAGAAATATGTAGCCCGATATTTCTATTACTAGTATTGATCGTATTAATCTTGCTTTTGTATTGTGAAACTTGGATATAAACTTCTCCTGATTCTGTAAATTTAATTCCGTTGTTAACAAGATTCATTAAAATCTGATTAATTCTAGTTTCATCGCCAATAATATAGGTAGGAACATCTGGGTCTACTAAGTATAATAGATCGATATTTTTTTTCTCTACTTTTATTGCCAAAACATCATAAACATTTTCAATGCAGGCCCGAATATCTACAGGTCGATTTTCTATATCTAATTTGCCAGATTCAATTTTTGAAAAATCAAGAATATCGTTAATTACAGTTAATAATGTATTTCCACTAATATCTATAGTTCTGACATATTTTTGTTGTTCGGAAGTAAGTTTTGTTGATGCTAATAGTTGTGTCATTCCTAAAACTCCATTCATAGGAGTTCTGACTTCATGACTCATTGTTGCTAGGAATTGAGATTTTGCTCTAGTCGCTTGCTCGGCTAATTCTTTTGCTTGTTTTAGTTCTTCTTCCCCTTGTTTACGTTGAGAAATATCACGACTAACTCCGATAATTCCGATTAATTTTCCTTCTTCATTTAATAAAGGACTAATCAAAGTATCAACTGCATAAAATGAGCCATCAGGATATTTTAAAGATTCTTCATATTGATAAGTTTCAGGTAAATTTAGTATTTTTGCACAGTGAAAACGACTCGTTTCAATTAAATCTGGAGAGAACAAATCTAAATCTGTTTTTCCAATAATTTCTTCTCTACTTTTATTTAAATATTGCTCAAAAGCTTTATTACAAGCCAAATAAGTTCCATTGATATCCATATAAAATATGATATCTGGAATTGA
>NZ_CEZPJD010000324.1:0-5293 GCF_983059655.1 Okeania sp. | reverse complement strand
AAGGCAGTAAATGACTCTCTTAACTGCTCGATCATTTGATTAAAAGATTGAGCTAAAATTGCCAGTTCTTTAATCCAAAAAATATTCAGATGTTGGTCTAATTTACCATTCGCAATTTCTTGAGAAACTTGGCTCAAATTTTGAATTGGTTGCGTAATCGAACGAGTAGTAAAATAACCGAGAACTACGGCTGCTACTAATGCTAAAATCAATAATCTAATTGTGCGCTCAGTGTTTTGATTAATCTCTTCTAAAAAGTCTGATTCTGGCTGTACTACCACAATCAGTAATTCCCAGTCACCTTGAGTCTTGATATGATTTACTTCGACAAAATGTTTTTCTTCTTCTATGGAAATTTTTAAAGTTTGGTCTCGATTAATTGCAAAGAAATTACCAAAATTATCTAGTAAATATTGAGCTGTTTCTCTAATTAATGGATTTCTACTATTTATGGCATTAATTCTTTCGATTCCATTAACTGTTACTTTAAATGGTAATTCTTCTCCTGAAGTTGCAAATAGTTTGCCAGAATCATCAACAATAAAAACTTCTCCTGTACCAGATTTATTAACTTCTAGATCCCGCAGAAAGCCACTTAATGAAACTAAGCTTAAATCTGTTGCTAGTATACCTTGAATATTTTCTTTTTCTGTGTAGATAGGAACCATTAAGCTAGTAACTAATATCGGTCGCCTAATATCGGCATAAATGGGAGACCAAATTGGTTTACCAATTCTACCTGATTGTTTTTTACTAACATTTTGAATCACTGATTGATACCAAGGACGAGTACGAGGATCGTACTCTTTGCTCTCAATAAAATCTCCCCTTTTGCCTTCTTTATTTAACTGATAAAATGTTAATCTTGGGATTTTTGGTTTGTCTAAAATCCAGAGAATTCCTGTACCATCTTCTTTTTTTTCAACTCCAATAAATTCTCCTTGTTCATTTGCATAGTAAATAAAAGGAACTGACTCGTATAGTTGCACTTGTTCCCATAAATAGCGTTGAAATTTGGCAAAGTCTTCTAAATCTAGTTCTCCAGTTTTTACTGCAGAACTATGAATTTTCATAAATAAATATGGAATTTTTGTGTAAGTTTTTGTCCGTTCTTCTACCCGACTGCTAATTTCTTTTTGAAGCTGATTAACAATTTCATTAACTGTTGTTTGGCTATTAACTAATGACAACCATCCTAATATGCTAATAAAAGCACATATTTGTAATACTACTGGTAATGTGAGAACCAAACGTAATGGCAGTTGTTTTTTAATTCTGGGACGAAATAGTTTATTTAAATTTGCCATGATATTATATCAAATTGATAAATGTTTGCTACAAATAACTAGTGCTGCTATGCGGAAGTTAAAAGTCATGCATTTAACAGCTAGTGCTAATTGGTGAGGTTTCCTATGGCATTTTTAAAGTGTGGAAATGGTTCCGCACACATTGCCTCCAGAATATTAAGACGCACATCTGACAGTCAAAAGTATTGATTTGAATTGTTTTAGGATAATGAATAGATTGAATACAATTTTTGATGTTGTAAATTATCTTTTTCATCAAATAGACTTTCAGATAAAGTATGCACGATGGTACTTATTATTCGTAACACTTTTTTTCAAAATTTTATTATACCAAATTAATAAATGTTTGCTACAAATAATATTATGTTCAGTAGAAAAATTATCATCAGACTTGTAGTTTTGCTCTAGCCTTAATATAAGTATTGCAAAGGCTCAAGTCCAACTACAAACAAAAAATTTATTGTTAAATACTAAAAGACGTAGTGCTATATATATAAAATTTGCTGTATAGGTATGTTAGTCAAATAATCAACAAATATTTATTAATCTCAACATTACTATGCAATTTACAGCAGTTTTCAAGTTGATGAGGTACAAAATTTTAGGACTTTGGGGAGTAGGCAGTAGGGAAAAAAAGATTAATTTTCAAACTGTACCTCACGCTTCCTAAAAAGGTAAGCATTTCCTGCGGAATGCTGCGCAAACAGCTATTAGCTGTGAACTAGCCTGCTAGGTCGGAACTGCGGACTTCAGTAACAAGATTCTCTTCTTAAGGACAGTGTTTAAATTAACAACTGACTTTGAGGGCAAGAGAAGCAACTTTTGTAGTAATATCATGTCCGGATAAGAGCGCTCTGGAAAAAACTTTCTCCTTCTTCATTCTTTCTACCCTCCTGTCTCCTGTCTCCTGACTCCTTCGTCGTTTATTTATAACTGTTCAACCGGACATGATATAAGACAATTAATCAAGCTTTATAGAAGCTATTTGGAATATTAGCTAATGTTGGGTTTTTAGGCCAAGAAGTGAGGATATTGATATTTAATTACTATAGATAGATAGATATCTCCAACAATCAAAAATAAAATCAATTATTGCACTGTTATTAATCAATTCTTTTCCCCTACTCCCTACTCCCTATGCGTGGAGAAGATGCTTAATAGATCCCAAATTGGTTCTAATCCTAAACTAAAAGTAATAGCTGAATGCTTACAGTCAATCCTCTTCTTTTCAAGGAGAGGTAATTATTCATTATTCATTATTCATTATTAATTTTTGAAGAACCTGCTTACCAAGTCAAAAGTGTGCCAGTGAATGGGATATTTCCACATAAAAAATTAAATTTTCTATCGACACAAAAGCAACAGAATGATTACCAATGGATAATTGATAATTGATAATTAATCTTCAGAGGTTTAAAGCCTCTCCTTTGAAAGAGAAAAAAGAAGTCAGATTTCCTGATATTCAATTCTGTAACGGTTTTAACCAGAGGTAATTATCCATTATTCATTATCCATTATCAATTAATGAATACCCATTTCTGACGTTTGACTTTTGACTTGTAACTATCCCTAACTAGCTATTAGCTTTTATAGCTTTTAGCATTTCCTTACCGGAATGCTCCGCAAACAGCTGGCCTCTTACAGAGGAGCTGCCGAGCTGCCTCTTTTCCTGGGGAATGGTGCGCAAACGCCAAGGTTAACAGCTGTTTGAGCTTGGGTTTAAATTCCCGGTTTCTAAAACCAGAAAGTTTAGCAGGGGTTGAAGTCCCCTTTCTGTTTCGGAATGCTCCGAAACGCACACATTTACTGCTGAGTGCTTATTTAAGAACTCATTGCGGTAGCACGAGCAGCAGCAGCTTCATCTGGATGAATATTCAAACGAGTTAAATTCACCCGACCCTTAGCATCAATTTCTCGTACCTTAACAATTACTTCATCTCCAACTGCTAACTCATCTTCAACTTTACCAACACGATAATCTGCTATTTGGGATATATGAACCATTCCTTCTTTGCCTGGAAACACTTCCACAAAAGCACCAATAGGAATAATTCGAGTTACACGACCAACATAAACATCCCCAGCATTCAGTTTCTTGGTCATACCTTGGATAATATTGCAAGCTTGTTTAGCCTTTTCGCCATCAGTCGCTGCAATAGTCACCGTGCCATCATCATCAATATCAATTTTGACACCTGTTTCCTCAGTAATACCCTTGATAGTTTTACCACCAGGTCCAATTACTAAACCAATCATGTCTGGACTAATTTTAAATGTTAATAGTCGCGGTGCAAAAGGCGACATATCTGGACGAGCTCGATCAATAGTACCAAGCATCTTCTCCAGAATATGTAACCGTGCAGGTTTAGCTTGATGAATTGCATCAGAAATTACTGTTAGAGGCAAACCAGTAATTTTCATATCCATCTGCAAAGCTGTGATGCCGCTATCCGTACCAGCGACTTTGAAGTCCATATCACCTAAGAAGTCTTCTATACCTTGAATATCTGTGAGGATACGAACTTCGTCATCTTCTTTGATTAAACCCATAGCTGCTCCACTCACAGGTTTCGTAATGGGAACACCAGCATCCATTAAACCTAAAGTCGAAGCACAAACGGAACCCATAGAAGTTGAACCATTGGAAGACAGTACTTCTGAAACCACTCGAATAACATAGGGAAAAATGTCGCTTGTGGGTATAACTGGGTTCAACGCACGTTCAGCTAAAGCACCATGACCTATTTCACGACGACCAGGCGATCGCAATGGTTTGGTTTCTCCTACAGAAAAAGGAGGGAAATTATAATGGTGCAGATAACGTTTTTCGTCTTGGGGATGTAAGTCGTCTGCTAATTCTTGAGCATCTCCTGGGGTTCCCAGGGTTACAGCAGACATTACTTGAGTCAAACCTCGATTAAATAGAGAACTACCATGAACTCGTGGTGGCAAAACTCCTACCCGACAAGAAACAGGACGAACTTCATCTAATTTACGACCATCAACCCTGATACCTTCATCAATAATTTGTTTGCGCATCAGCTTTTTGGTGACGCCCTTAAAGACATTCCCTAATGCCATACCGTCTGATTCAATGAATACCTTTACTGGCTCTTCTTCAGGTAATTCAGCGATCGCTTCTGCAATAGATTCTTTAATTGCATCAAGTTTTTCATCGCGCTGATTTTTATCCAGGTCATATTCAGATAATATCTGTTTGATAGAATCTGTTGCTTTGTCTTTGATATACTCTTCTAAAGTTGGGTCTACTGCCGGAGCTTCCGACTCAACAAGTTCAATACCCATTTCCGCAATAATTTCTCGTTGAGCCTGAATCAGGTCACAAACTGCTTCATAGCCAAAATCAATTGCTTCAATAATATCTTGTTCTGGCAATTGATTTGCCCCTGCTTCTACCATGATTACCCCTTGAGGAGACCCAGCTACAACCAAATCTAGATCGCCATTTTTGACTTCACGGTAAGTTGGATTAATAATAAAATCGTCTCCTACCAAGCCTACCCGCACTGCCGCCATTGGGCCATAAAATGGTAATTGAGCTAGTAATACTGCCACAGAAGAACCCGTCACAGCTAGTACATCTGGTGGCACTTCTTCATCCATGGACAAAGTTGTGGCCACAATTTGAATATCATTTCGCAACCAGCTTGGAAATAAAGGGCGTAGCGGCCTATCAATCAAACGACCAGTAAGTGTTACCTTTTCTGGTGGGCGACCTTCCCGACGCAAAAAACCACCAGGAATTTTACCACCAGCGTAGAGTCTTTCTTCGTAGTCCACTAAAAGGGGTAGGAAATCTATTCCTTCTCTACCTGGGGCAGTGGTGGCCGTCACTAACACCGCTGTGTCTCCTGACTCTATCATCACGGCACCACCAGCTTGAGGCGCAAATAAACCAACTTTTAGTCTAATATCCCGTCCATCAAAGGATATGGATTTGTCTATCTCTTCCATCCAGTTTTTTT
>NZ_CEZPJD010000323.1:0-8590 GCF_983059655.1 Okeania sp. | reverse complement strand
CAGTATAACTGATTAAGCCTGAATATCGATACACTATTCTGTTATGGTTATTTTAATCCCTGGATTTCTTCCTACTTTTATTTAGGGCTTGCTGATTAAATCTCAAAGCATTTATTGATATAAGTTTTAGCCTTTTTAGGTCTTGAAAAAGTACCTGGTTTTCAGCTCCAATAGCTCAAAAAGGAGCGCATTTTGGGCAAGATAGGGGAAGAATAATCTTGGGACGATTTTTATGACCACCTCCTCTATAATTCCCCGTTCTTCCTGAATTCTGAATTCCACTCCTGGGAGGGGTTAGGGGTGTGTTGACTCCTACCCCTACCAAAAGACTTTATGAGCGCAAGCCCTATTTAAATAGGCAGTCTATAATTTATTCTCAAGAGCAGGCTTAAGATCACTTGAAACTCGAGCTACTGATAAATGTAGTTTTTCAGGTTGATGGAAGCATTTAAGTCTCTATGAGCTTCAAAACCGTATGAAGAAAACTGTAGAAAATCCGAACAGTTAAATTCTTAATACAGCGAATTCCGGCGTTGCTGATTCTGGGTATGATTTTGCCCCCCGAGCAAGCCAATTTTGGGGGGAATAAAACTCTAAAAGTCCCCCAATTTTGGGGGATTTAGGGGGCGTGGACCAGAACCAAACAATCACGCATTCATACTTCAATTCAGCAACGCCCGAATTCCTAGTATATGAAGTACAAAGATTAACAATTAAATGAATGCAAGTGCGGGCATCTTGCCCGCGATGGGTGTACCTCACGCTTAGTGGAATCTGCTGTATTATATTTGGATTAACCAATACTGGCTGTACGGTACAGCTCACTATTGCCTCGGCACTAAATACCTCTGGGAATTTCTTTTAACGTTAGCATTGATAACTTTACCTGTTGAACTTCTGAACAAACCACATTTGACTTATTTGCCTAAATAGTTTTTATGATGACAAGGTGCTTTTAAGTCTAGTGCTGAACTTCTACTGGTATAACTTTCTTCAGTTTCAATAACTTTGATGCCAACCAGTGAACATTTATAAGTTAACCGCTATAAATTAGCTCTGGGATTTCAACCCAAGCCGATTGCTAAAAGCTATTAGCCCAAAGCTAGTGCTACTACGCGGAAGTTATAAAGTTAAAAGTCAAAAGTATTAATTTATAATTGTTTTAGGATTTTGTAACTGGTTAGTTATTTCCGCCATCCTGCACCAGTTAAATTTGCTTCTTCAAGCTAGAAGATTTTATGTCAGATAATTTATTTCAAGCTGTAGTGGATACTTGCAATGAACGAGCTAACATTTGTTGTCCTAGTTCTATACTATTAGAAGTAGAAGCGCACTTCCAGTCTGGATGACCTGTCATTAATAAACTTTCTAAAGTTTCTTTGTCAAATAGATGCCATACTAGCGATTCATTAAAATAACATTCGACTGCATAGCAGTTTTGACTAATACAGTAAATATAACAAGTTTCGGAGGCTCTCTCAATTCTTATATGTGCCCCTGGTTCTAGGTCACGAAATTGAAATATATTTTGTTTAAACTCATCTGTAGAAGACACTGTAAAACCAGGAATTACAGCCGTTAGTGTTTTTTCTCCATTAATATGAATCCAATAATTACGAGTAGGATCGATTCTTTCTAGCCAAGGAGATTCGTCATCTAGGCGATAACGAGGAGCTAAAGGAAAAAACATATTCATATAACAAATCTAATATATATTTAATTTTATCTAAATAAACCTTACTTTTTATATTGCGGTAGAGTCTAGTTTAGATGCAACCAAACTTAACAAAACTTATTAGATTTATCATATATACGCGTTTTTGTCTGGGATGTGGAGACCAGGTGTTATAGAAAAAGGTATGTAGAGAAGATTCAATAGTTAATTATTAATAATTATTAGGGTTTGCTGAATAAAGTTTTTTGGTAGGGGTAGGAGTCAGGAGAAATTGGAATTAATTAGGATGTAGTTGGAAAAATTTTCCCTTGATTTTTCTGCCATGATCGTCCCAAAATACTAGCTTTATGCAGCTCTTGCCACCAAAAAACTGACACTTTTTTTATAATAAAAAACCTCTATTTATGTTTACACTTCAAACAAAAACACTATATTTAATAATTCTTGCCATTTCTTTTTCAGTTATTTAATACCAATTTCATCAAGTATTGCCACACTCATGGTACAAGAAGTAGGAAGCATAGTTCAAGATAAATGTATAGACAAAGAGAAAAAAACTTAACTAGTAGAAGAGAGCGGGAATAAATAACCAGTTACAAAATCCTAAAAGCCTTGCCAATCAATAACTTTTGACTGTCTTAAGTGTGTTTTACATTCTGGAGGGGCTGTGTGCGGAAGCATTTCCGCACTTTAAAAGCACCGTAGAAAACCTCAGAATTACACACTTGCTTTTGACTTCCGCGTAGCGAAACTAGCTATTAGCTTTTAGCATTTTCTGACGGAATTCTCCGCAAACAGCTAGCCTCCATGATCGGAACTAGGTTAAAGCTTGAGCGCAGCTCTGGGTTGAAATCCTCGGTTTATAGAAACCGGAAGGTGAGCGAAGGGGTTTCAACCCCCTTTCCGTTCTGGAATGCTCCGCAAAAGTACACATTTACTGCTGAGTACCGATCGCTGATTGCTTATTTAAAAATTTACAATAATGAAAGTCAATAAATATTGATAACATATATTATTTTCTAGAGGAGGTACTTTGACCGATTTCCATAAATTAATCATTATCAAAAAAAACCTGAAAACTTTCGTCCATTTTATTCCATTATCTAGATGGTAATTCCGATAAATTTAACCCACAAAAAGTAGTTAATCTTAACTTCCATTAGCAATATTTTAATCAATATCAAAATATCATGAAGTAAGTGCTTTATTGTACTTTATTCTGGTATGTTAGCTTGTAATTTTAAGCAGTTTCTACCATCTATCTGTAATACATAATCTACACGATCCATTAATCTATTCATAATCAACCATCCATAACCACTTTCTTGTTTAGCTTCTGGTGTTGGTGGGTTATACTCTCCCATGCTATAACCTTTACCATAGTCCCAGATTTCTAAAGCAATACCACTGTTTTGGGCTTCTAAGCGTATTAACACTGGTAAATTAGGTTGGTCTTTATGAGCATGACGAATCACATTAGAGTAAGCTTCTGCTAGAACCAAGCGTAAACGGTTGGATTGACGAGGCCAATCAATATGTTCTCCTAGCTCTACTTCTAAACTGCTCAATAACCACTGTTCAACAATAGTCAAAAAACGTAAGTCGCTTGGCACCTGAAGCTCGGTTTTCATAAATTCACAGAACCTCCAGAGATAGTATAGTTTGGTCATCTTCTTGAACTTGATTATTAGCTCGGATATCAGCTAATAAACTATTTAGGTCTATTTGGCTTTTGTACTGTTTTAAAAGTTCCCATAAACCTTCTTGTTGCAGCATTACACGAGTTTGTTTCCCACTATCAGTAGCCTCTTGAACTACTGTAGCTTCAGTGATGCCATCACTTGTCAATAGAAATATATCTCCTGAATTTAAGTCTATAGTACCTGCTTTTCCTTTCCATTTTGGCAATATTCCGAGGGGAATACCACGTTCTTTGAGAAAATTTGGTTTCACTTGATTAGAATCCTGATTTTCTATACTTAGCATTGCAGCTTGAGACCAAACCAAGGGATATATATGACCCGCATTAGCATAGGCTAATAACCCAGTTTCTGGTGTATAACGAGCTAAAACCATTGTAATGAAGCAATTGTTACTAATAAGGTCATCACATAGACCAGTATTAAGATTTTGCATTATTTCGTAAGGATCTGGGGGATTTTCTTGAGAAAGTTCTCGCCGCATTACAGACATAGCACTTGCCATGAATAAAGCAGCGGGTACTCCCTTACCAGAAACATCTCCCAGTGCCAACCAGATGTCACCTTGAGAATGGGTATAAACTTCAAAGAAATCTCCTCCTACTTCTCTGGCCGGATAGCAGCAAGCTTGTATCCTTAATTTGTCAAATTCTGGCCAACTTTGAGGCAATAGGTTGCTTTGTATCTGACGGGCGACCTCTAACTCATTACGCATTTGTTCTGCAAGTTCTCTGGTACGTTGATAGAGTTTGGCCTGAGATAATGCTAATGCTCCTTGCTCGAGGACACTTTCTATCAATTCTATATCTTCTGAAGACCAGAATTTACTGCTGTCTTGTTGATAAATAGCTAAAACTGCCAGTAACTCTTGTTGATAAATCAGGGGGATTATTAATTTAGATATGCTTTTATCTGAACTTTTTTCTAACTTGGTTTGACGACTTATTGCTACTTCCAAAAATTGTTCTGGAGTGAAAGGGAAGTTGTTTTGAGTAATTTCAGGGTTTTGATAAGAAAAAGATTCAGGCATTAAGCGATCGCCTTTTACTGGCCATAACTTGCCTTCTGTTGCATCAAAAGTCTGTCCCACTGTTTTAATGATTGTCGATAACATACTAGAGTAATCCAATGATTCCCTAATAGCACTCATTACTTCATTTAACATAGACTCTCGTCGCAAAGCACGAGTTAGAGCATTGGTGCGTTGGCTGACAATTTTGTAGGTTTCTGAAGCTTGTTGTACTACAGCCTTGAGTTCTTCTGGATTCCAAGGTTTTGTAATATACTTAAATACTTTTCCTGAGTTAATTGCTTCTACTAAGTCTTCTACATCTGTATAGCCTGTAAGTAGAATCCTAACTGTATTTGGATATTTTTCTAATGTTGTGCCTAAAAACTCTGTACCATTCATTTCTGGCATTCTTTGGTCAGAGATAATCAGTGCCATTTCTCCTTCATTTTCCAAAACTTTCATGGCGCTGAAAGCACTATCTGCTTTATATACTTTAAAGTCTCGCCGAAACGTCCGGTACAACAAATCTAGGTTGTCTGGTTCGTCATCGACTACCATCAATTTTAATTTCCCCTCTCCCCGACTCATACTATGCCTTACTCCCAGACAATTTTTCAAATTTTATACTCTCCGGTTGGCCTTGATAGCTTCCTAATTTATTAATTTATGTATATTTAGGATTTAGGATAAATAGCCTTGAGTTAAATCTTATGAATTTGGGGTTCATTTTTTCTCTGGCCATAAACTTCCAAGAAAAACTCATTTTGAGTATATTTTATACTTAGTTCTAGATATACATTATTCCAATAAATGTCTCATTTACTAAATATTATTCAATAATAAATTTAATTATAATTCAGTTTTTCTTGTTAATTATTTACTGATTTTTATACTTAATTAACCAATCTTTTCTGCCAATCTAAGTTTAGCAGAACGTGCCCGTGGGTTTAATGTTATTTCATGATCTTTGGCTTGAATGGGCTTTTTTGTCAATACTTGCAAAACAGATGAATTTCTGAAGCTATGTTTAACCAAACGATCCTCTAAACTATGAAAACTGATAATTCCAATTCTACCTCCTGGTTTGAGCCAGTTGGGAGCATTGTCTAGAAATGTTTCTAGGGCAGTAAGTTCTTGATTTACTTGTATTCTTAGAGCCTGAAAAACACGAGTAGCAGGGTGTATTTTACCATAACGGTATTTGCGAGGTACACAGTGGGCGATCGCTTCTGCTAACTCGGTTGTTGTTTCAAAAGGACGATGTTCTACTATTTTTCTAGCAATACGTCGCGATAAACGTTCTTCTCCATAGGTATAAAAAATATTTGCTAATTTAGCTTCTTCCCAAAAATTAACTATTTCGGCTGCAGTCAGAGATTGTTGCTGGTTCATCCGCATATCTAACTTAGCTTGATGCCGAAAACTGAACCCTCTTTCTGGGGTATCCAATTGCACAGAGCTTACACCCAAGTCTGCTATTATACCATCAAATTCAAGTTTTTTTGGCTCATACTCTGCAAAATTTCCATGCCAAAATTGAATATTGGAGTTTTCAGAGGCCAATAAAGTTTGACAATAGGCGATCGCTTGTTCATCTTGGTCAATAGCTACTACTTTAACATTTGGGGCCGTAGCTAAAATTGACTGGGTATGGCCACCAAATCCCACTGTTGCATCTAAGTAAAGACCTCTTGGAGATATTGCCAAACCTTGGATTAACTCGGTACTGAGAACAGGTATATGCTTCATCAAGTTAGAAGTCTATAGGAAAAATTTACCGAATAATTAATAATTAAATAATTCTGGTTTAAAGCCTCCCCTTTTAAGGGGAAAAAAAGAATAATATTTCCTTATATTCAATCCTCTCGGTTTTAACCAGAGGTAATTATCAATTATCAATTATCCATTATCCATTAATGAAAGTAGTGCCTCCTCCGGAGGAGCTTTCCTAGGTCATGCTATGCAAACACTAACACCCATTCAGGGTAACACCTGCAATCCGAAGGATATGTCATATTTGACTATCATTTTTATGAACTATGTAACAGAACATAAATACAGTCAATAATAATAACATTTAGCCTAAACCCGTTTATAGTCTAAAAATTGGGCTGAAATAAAAATTAGGTCACTATGGAGAATAGTCAACATGAGCAAAATTGAAACTAGAACCGAACCCATGGTCATTAACATGGGACCCCACCATCCCTCTATGCACGGGGTACTGCGGTTAATTGTCACCTTAGATGGGGAAGATGTAGTTGACTGTGAACCTGTGATTGGCTACTTACACAGGGGCATGGAAAAGATTGCTGAAAACCGCACTAATACAATGTTTGTTCCTTATGTGAGTCGTTGGGATTATGCTGCGGGAATGTTTAACGAGGCTGTGACAGTGAATGCTCCAGAACAATTGGCCGATATTGAAGTCCCCAAACGGGCTAGCTATATCCGGGTAATTATGCTGGAATTAAACCGGATTGCTAATCACCTCTTGTGGCTTGGCCCATTCTTGGCTGATGTTGGTGCCCAAACTCCTTTCTTCTATATTTTCCGGGAACGGGAAATGATTTATGACTTGTGGGAAGCTGCTACAGGTTATCGGATGGTGAATAATAACTACTTCCGTATTGGTGGGGTAGCTGCTGACTTACCTTACGGTTGGGTAGATAAGTGCGAAGACTTTTGCGACTATTTTTTGCCAAAAGTTGATGAGTATGAACGCTTAATTACTAATAATCCTATTTTCCGTCGTCGGATTACAGGATTAGGTGTAATTAGTAGGGAAGAGGCGATCAACTGGGGGCTTTCTGGTCCAATGTTGCGTGCTTCAGGGGTTAAATGGGACTTACGGAAGGTTGACCACTATGAATGTTACGACGATTTTGACTGGGATGTTCATTGGGAAAAAGATGGGGATTGCTTGGCCCGATATTTTGTGCGTATTCGGGAAATGCGGGAGTCAGTCAAGATTATTCGTCAAGCGATAAAGGGACTTCCTGGAGGACCTTATGAAAATCTGGAAGCAAAACGGATGGCTGGGGGGCCTAAGTCTGAGTGGAATGATTTTGATTATCAATTTTTAGGTAAGAAAATACCTCCTACTTTTAAGATTCCTGAAGGCGAACATTATGTTCGGATTGAAAGTGGTAAGGGAGAGATTGGGATTTATATTATTGGTGATAATAGTCCTTTCCCTTGGCGTTTTAAAATTCGGGCTGCTGATTTTGTGAATTTGCAGGTTTTTCCTCATATTTTGCAAGGTGCAAAGGTGGCTGACATTGTGGCTATTTTGGGTAGTATTGACATTATTATGGGGTCTGTAGATCGATAATTCAACAATGAATAATGAATAATGAATAATTACCTCTCCTTGAAAAGAAGAGGATTGACTAAAAAGGATAATTTTTTCTTCTCTTGGTCGATTGGATATGGCGAGGAGACCCGCTCTTATCAGAGCCGCTCCGCTTTATATGTTGCGGAGCAAAACGCCATCCCTCGACCGCTTTTTTCTCCTTTAAAGGAGAGGCTTTAAACCTTAATTATTCGGTAAAGAAACACCTCAGTGGTCAGCAGTAAATGTTTAGAAGGGGTTTAAACCAGAGCTGCTAAAAGCTATTAACGTGTAAGCATTCAGCCGTCAGCAATCAGCAATCAGCTATTGCTTTTAGTTTTAGATAAAAGCTTTACTAATTTAGACAGAATTTATACTTAACTATAAAAGTTGGCTAAAACAGTCTATATTCATTAAAATCCCTTTCTTTTGCTGAGAGCTGACAGTTAATAGCTGAATGCTTACATTAAGGTAGTAGGGAGTAGAGAATTTTTTCTTTATTCCCTTTTTTTAGGTGATAGGTGTTATACCAATTCATAAGTATTAATGCTATACTTAGGTAAGACTTCAGTTATTAAGTAATTAACACAAGTAAAATATTTTTTTTGCTAATTATTAGCAATTTATTTAATAGACATCTCCGAAAAAGATATAGACTTTTTGCACATAGCAGGCAACAGACAACAGGGAATATGTTTTGAGGAAAAAGGGACTAAAAATGGTGCCCGGTAACTGACTTTTACAACTCTAGCTTATGTCAAATAAAGGGTGAATTTATTTTCTGGAGATGTCTAACGTTAATTATTCTTATTTTTACTACTCCCCTACTCCCCTACTCCCCTACTCCCCTACTCCCCCACTCCCCTACT
>NZ_CEZPJD010000322.1:2954-8675 GCF_983059655.1 Okeania sp. | reverse complement strand
CTACTCCCCCGCTCCCCTACTCCTTAAAAAAGACTTTTTCAGCAAGCCCTAAGTACTCTCTACTCCCTCACTCTCCTACTCCTGAAAAATACTTTTTCAGCAAACCCTACTTAATCTCCGGATCTATTCCTGCTTCTCGAAGTAACTGTTCTAAACGTTTAGCACGTTCCTCAGCAAGTTCTTTGGCCTGGCGTTCCTGTTGGAGTCCTGACTCAGCAAGTTCTTTGGCCTGGCGTTCCTGTTGGAGTCCTGACTCAGCAAGTTCTTTGGCCTGACGTTCCTCATCTAACTGCTCTTGGACATTACCCAATTGTTCTTGAACATTATCTAATTGTTCTTGAACTTCGTTCAACCGTTGTTGAACCTCCAGATAATCGGCAAATAATTGACCATCTGGGCGATACAGTTGCAAAGTATCTGGCAATACCTCAAACCGAATTCCCAATCTTGGGGAAACCCAACCGTTCATCTCATCAATTACATCTAATAATGACTTAGAACGCAACCACCCCGTCAAATCATTTTTTTCTGGGTCATACAAATAATACTCCTCCACGCCATAATTGTCATAGAATAGGCGTTTCTTGCTCATCTCCTTCAAAGTATTTCCTGGAGAAAGAATCTCAAATACCACTTGGGGAGCAATATTATTTTCCTTCCATTGCTGATAGGAACCTCGATCTCCTTTAGGTACTCCAAATGCCACCATAACATCTGGCGCTTGACGCAACTTATTATTTCCTTGTACTGGATACCAAAGCAAATCTCCAGCTACAAAGACTTCAGGATTTTCAGCAAATAGCCAAGCTAGATTATGATAAAGAACCATTATCCAGCGAAATTGAACTGTATTATCTGCCATTGGTTGGCCGTCACTATCGGGATAAACAATTTCTCGATGGGTTTGGGTTTCGAGTTGTTTCACCATCATTTCTTTCCTCAAAATTTCCGCAAAACCTCTATATTTCAATTATAGCGTTGATTTTGATTCCTCAAACCATCATTGAGCGATCGAGCTAAAATATTTAAGTTAATCAGTATATAAATAGTAATTATGTGGAAACCAGAATTGTTAGCTCCTGCTAAAAATCTCGAACGTCTAAAAGTTGCTGTTACTTATGGTGCTGATGCTGTTTATGTGGGTGGGCAAAAATATGGTTTACGGGCGCGAGCAGATAATTTTTCTGACTACGACTTAGAATACGGAGTAAATTTTGCTCACCAAAATAATGCTAAAGTTTATCTGACTCTGAATGCTTTTCTCCATGATGATGATTTTGAAGGATTAGCAGAATATTGTCAATTTCTCGAATCTATTGGTGTGGATGGTGTCATTGTTTCCGACTTGGGGGTTTTGCGAGTCGTGAAAAATAGTTCTAATCTTGACATTCACCTCTCAACTCAAGCATCTTGTCTTAATTCTTATGCGGGGCAAATGTGGAAGGGATTTTCTGTGAAGCGTTTAATTGTGGGGCGAGAAGTCAGTGTTGCAGAGGGTGGGTTGATTCGTAGAAAAACTGGTATTGATGTGGAGATGTTTATTCACGGTGCTATGTGTATGGCTTTTTCTGGTAATTGTACAATCTCCAATTTTACCGCAGGCAGAGATTCTAATCGTGGTGGGTGTATTCAATCATGTCGGTTTCCCTATCAGTTGGAGGCAAAAACAGATAATCAACCAGTAACGTTTATGTCTTCTAAAGATTTATGGGGTATTCATCAAGTAGGAGCGTTTTTTGAGCATCAAATCTGTTCTCTGAAAATAGAGGGACGAATGAAATCTTCGTTTTATGTAGCGATGACTTGCAAAGCTTATCGTCAAGCGATCGATGCTTATGCAGAAGGGAAGTTGACTCCAGAGTTAGTCGATCGGATTAGTGGTGAATTAGAATCTGTGCCTCACCGTGACTATTCTTCTGCTTCATTGGAAACTCCTGCTGGAGATGATTCTGTATATAAGCAGTTGGAAAGTAGTAGGGGGACTCACGAATATCTTGGTATTGTGATGGATACAACACCAGAAAATATTCTTTTGCAACTGGTTGAGTCTGTGGAAGTGGGAGATGAAATTGAGATTATTCCTGTGTCTGGAGAGATAGTGCGTTGGAGGGTTAGTCAGCTTATTTCTGTAGTAGGCGATCGCCTGGAGAAAATGCGTGCTGGTAATGTTGTTTGTATTCCTAAAACTGCAGCACCAGATATCTTGAATAATGTAGCAAAATTAAATATAGTTAGGGCTTGCTGATTAAATATCAAAGCATTGACTGATATTTGAATATCTCCTTACTAAACCGGATTTGGTATAATATCATCTCCGGATAATTAGTGATAAAAAACCTTATCTCTTGAAACCTTTCTTTCCCTTCTGCCTTCTGCCTTCTTCAATTACTTGTTTCTTTGATAATGCATAATTATGACGGGAACTTTTAAGATTTTTCTAGCTAATTGAGATATACCAAATTTGAACTTTAGAGATGGAGGTAATTCGTCTAAAGAAATAGGTACAAAACCAAAACGACTGTAAAAAAATTCTAATTTTTTACCCAGACATTCTAGATATAAAGGTTTAGTTGATTGTTGAATTAGATGTTTGGATAGTATTGTTCCTAAGCCACGTTTTTGCCAAGATTTGACAACGACTAAACTACCTAATTCTTCTGCATCTTCAAAATTACGCAACTGCCCACAAGCTACTAATTTTTCTTCGCATTCAATTACCCAAAATTGTTGCCAAATTAATTGAGTTGGGTCAAGTTTAGCAGTCAAAACTATTTTACGAATAGGCCAAATATCTTTGGCAGATGCAGGTCTGAGAGTACAGGAATTTGGCAATAATATTTCTGTCATTTTCACCTTTTTTAATAGTTGATTTATTTGTTGATGATTATTAATTTCGAGCTTAATTTTCAGTCAATTGAGATAAATGCTTTAAAATTTGAAAAACATGATGCAGCTCATTTCTAGGATTAAGAATATCAAAAATTAGAGAGACAGAATACTTTCAACAATTAATAATTAATAATTAATAATTAACAATTACTTCTCCTTGAAAATTGCTTTCAATATCATCTAAAGTTAGGTTTGTAGCTGTAATTGCTTCAAACATAATGAGAATAACTCTTTATTTAGTACACTATTATTATATATAACTATAAAACTCTGGTCTAAAGCCTCCCTTTTTGAGGGGATAAAAAGCGGTTGAGATATGGCATTAGCGTTTGCGATAGCATTCCGTCAGGAAAAGCTTCTCTGTCAAGAGCGGGTTTCCTGGCCATATCCAATAGACCAAGAGAAAAGATTATATTCAATATGTCAAGCCTCCTGACTGTAGGAAGTACTGATAACTGATAACTGATAACTGATAACTAATGACTAAAATAACTCCTCTCTCTAAAGCAGTAGCAAAAAGTAATTTGAAAAATATTGAATTTATAGCTACTGATATGGATGGTACATTAACTAAAAATGGTAAATTTACTTCTAATCTTTTCCTGAGTTTAGAAAAATTAGCAGCAGCTAAAATTCAGGTATTAGTAATTACGGGTCGTTCTGCCGGTTGGGTACAAGCTATTAAAAATTATCTACCAGTAGTAGGAGCGATCGCTGAAAATGGAGGTTTATTTTATCCTACTCATAGCGAAGCACCTAAATTTTTAACCTTTATACCATATATTAATCTACATAGACAAAATTTAGCTGAAATTTTCCAATACTTAAAAAATCTATTTCCTCGGATTGAAGAATCTGTTGATAATCAGTTTAGACTGACAGATTGGACTTTTGATATTCAGGACTTAAGTTTATCTGAACTGACAAAAATAGCAGAGATTTGTCACTCCAAAGGTTATGGTTTTACCTATAGCACTGTGCAATGTCATATTAAACCTTTAGAACAGGATAAAGCTACAGGTTTATTACAAGTTTTGTCAGAATATTTTCCTGAATTAACAACAGAAAAAATCATTACAGTTGGTGATAGTCCTAATGATGAAACTCTGTTTGATGAAAGTAAATTTCCTTTATCTGTGGGAGTAGCAAATATTCGAGACTATGCCGATAAATTGAATCATCAGCCAGTCTATATTACCAGTAAAAAAGAAGCAGAAGGTTTTTGTGAATTTGCAGAATTATTATTAGAAAAACAATAATTTGATTCAAGCAAAAAAAAAGATTTTTTAGACAATTCCAATATATAGCAACTGCCATTACTACTTTTTTAAAATCCTATGTTAAGCTGTAAGTGTGAAAAAATGTGGGCGCAAATAGTGTCGTTATTGGTAGTATAAAAAAACATTATTTTTCAGTCATACGAAATGATAGTATTCCGCACTACTTTGCGATCGCCAGATAAAACCCAACCATGATTTCAAACCTCCCTATTGCAGGAGGTACTGATAACTCACTGATAACTGAAATGACGAATATATCCGTTCAATCAGATCCACCACTTTCAGCAGATCAAACTCTGCCCACCATGTACGACTTACCAAGTGAAAATCAGGAGGAGCCAGGTTTGCCAGACGAATTTCACTACTTGCAACCAGAGTTGTTGCGTCAAACTTTTCAACCTCACAACTGGTATCCCAATTCATTATTCTGTGGCAGCGATATGAATCTCTACTACGATGTCAAGCATCCCAGTTGGTATAAAAGACCAGATTGGTTTGGGGTAGTGGGAGTGCCCAGGTTATATGAAGAACGGGATATGCGTTTGAGCTATGTAGTTTGGCAAGAAGGAGTTAACCCTTTAGTGGTAGTGGAGTTGTTATCTCCGGGGACTGAAGATGAAGATTTAGGACAGAAAGTACGAAATCTGGGAAAACCTGTTACTAAGTGGGAAGTTTACGAGCAAATTCTACGAGTGCCTTATTATGTTACTTTCAGTCGCTATACCAATAAAATGCAGGGATTTCATTTAGTAGGCGATCGCTACCAAACAGCAAAGTTGACTAATGGACGTTTGTTAATTCCTAGTATTGAACTCAGTCTGGGTTTATGGCAGGGGAGTTACAGTAATATAGAGCGACTTTGGTTGCGCTGGATGAGTATGGAAGGAGATTTGATTCCAACCCCAGAAGAGGAAGCAATTGCAGCTCAACAACGGGCCACCAGTGCCGAGGAACGGGCCACTAATGCCGAAGAGCGGGCCGATCGCTTGGCTGCGAAACTACGAGAATTAGGTATTGATCCTGACGAATTGAGTTAAATAGTTTTTTATAGGTTGGGTGACGCATTGTGCTGCTCAACCTTCTTACTTCTGCTATAAGTTAGCTTGAAAGTCCTTAAAATTTAACAGTTACAGCACTTTTCAAATTGATGAACCACATCTTCACAAGCAAAACTTTGTAAGGACTAACCATGGTTAGTCCCTACTGTGCCGAAATGAAAACTGTTGTAAAGTAGCACAGTGTAATTCCCATCAGAGAAATATACCAATTTGAAAAAAGAATGCTACAAAAAGGTAAATATTGATCGGAGATGCTTAAAAATAGCTACTCCAGTTCATTTGAGATAGTTATATCTATCTTTTTTCCCCCTTCTTCTTTCTTCCCTCTTTCTTCTACCATTTGTAACAAACATTTATCAAATTGGTATTACATCCCAACTACATCCCAAGCTGTACCTGCACCTCCAGGATTAACACTACTGTTCCTTGTGCCGTCATCATTCATCAACCAAATGTTGTTAACTCCACCATTACGCCAGAGAATATCTGCTACT
>NZ_CEZPJD010000322.1:0-2854 GCF_983059655.1 Okeania sp. | reverse complement strand
TGTTAACTCCACCATTACGCCAGAGAATATCTGCTACTCCATCGGCGTTAAAGTCTGCTACTCCGGCTACATCCCAAGCTGTACCTAAACCTCCAGGATTAACAATACTGCTCCTTGTACCGTCATTATTCATCAACCAAATGTTGTTAACTCCACCATTACGCCAGAGAATATCTGCTACTCCATCGGCGTTAAAGTCAAAACGGACTGGGTTAGTGGGAGTGGTGTTTAATGAAGACAGGGCTTTAAACGCATTCAAGCGACCACCTGTTAATGTTTTTCCATCTAGTGCTGAAATCGGATCGGTATTCTCAAGAATAATGTCTTTGACCTCTTGATAACTCAAGTCAGGATTTTCTGCCAATACCAAAGCTGCCACTCCTGATACATGAGGAGCTGCCATGGAAGTACCGCTTAAGTAAGCGTAATCTCCTCCTGGGTAAGTGCTAGCAATTTGTGTACCAGGCGCACCTAAATCTACCGATGTTGCTCCATATTGAGAGAAACTAGATAAATTATCGTTATTGTCTGTGGAAGCAACTGAAATGATGTTGTCTAAATCGTAGCCGTCTGGGTAGTGAGGGTTAGTATCATTATCTGTGCCACTGTTACCTGCTGCTGCAATAAATAAAGAATCTGCTTCACCTGCTGCTGCGATCGCATCATACAATCCCTGAGAAAAGCCTCCCCCTCCCCAACTGTTGTTAGTTAGGTCTGCTCCCATCATTGTTGCATATTCTATTGCCTGAATTGCACCGAATGTATTGCCATTACCATTATCGTCTAGGAACTTGATCGCCATCAAATCAACGTCCCAATTTACCCCTACTACTCCTTGTCCATTGTTACCGTCTGCTCCAATGGTTCCCGCAACGTGAGTCCCATGACCATCAATAGGGTCTAATGGATCGCTGTCTCCGTAGGCAAAGTCATAACCATAAACATCATCTACATATCCGTTGCCATCATCATCAATGCCGTTACCAGGGGTTTCACCGGGATTAGTCCACATATTGTTGACCAAGTCTGGGTGAGTGTAGTCGATGCCAGTATCAATGACTCCTACTACTACATTGTTACTTCCTGTTTGAATATCCCAAGCTTCTGGCGCATCAATATCTGCATCAGAGGTTCCTCCTGTCTGTCCAGTGTTGTGAAGCCCCCACATTAGGTTGAAAAATGTGTCATTGGGAACTGTAGAATCAGTATTAATTGGGTCATTGGGAACTGTAGAATCAGCATTAATAATTGAGTCATTGGGAACTCTAGAATCAAGAGTAATAGTGTAGTTGGGTTCGATGTATTCTATTAGTGGGTTATTTTCATTGCGACTAATAAAATCTTCTACATCCCCTGGAATAGACCACAGTTGAAGACCTAGATCTGTTTTGGTGGTATTGATGGTGGTTGCTCCGAGGCGAGTTTGGAGGCTACTGAGAGAGCTAATCTTAGAAACTTCACGAGGTTTGACAATTACCTGTCCTGATGCAAAGTCAGTTTCCTGTTCCAAGTTGAAGAGACCACTATAAGTTCCCATTACCTCTGTTTGTAGTGCAGTCGGGAAGTTAGCTTTACCTGTATTTACCTCAAGCTCCCAGTTACCACCTTTGACTGCTGCCCCTGTCAGAGACTTAGAAGCTGCAATATTTGCTCCTGTCAAACCTTGCAACTTACTCACAAACTCCTCTCCTGCATCCCCCGCAGCAACATGACAACCATAAAGCAGGAGGCGATCAATATCCCAATGTTGGACTTGAGGTGCGTACTGTTGAAGGGTATCTAAACTCAGTTGAGTATTTCCCAGGTACAGACAACCAGGGGCACCGTGGGAGATAATATGAACAGTTTTCTGCCCTGGATATTGTTGTAAAATTTGGTCTACTTGTTGAATACCATCACTGGCAGTATGGAGAATAAAAGGTCTAGCTTCGGCAACCACACCATCAAATAATTGTTGATAGTTGTCCACTCCAGCATCAATAAAAACTAGAATTGGATTTTTCATTTTGCAGTTCAGAATTGTTTTTGTTTTCCGTACAAGAATACATAGTGGCGTTGTAAAATCAGGAAAATTTTAAAAATAAAACTTTAGAGCATTTTTCATTAATGGATAATTGATAATTACCTCTGGTTAAAACCGCTACGGAATTGAATATAACGATATCAGCGGACATGATATGAAATGACGAATATATCTGTTCAATCAGATCCACCACTTTCAGCAGAGCAAACTCTGTCCACTATATACGACTTACCAAGTGAAAATCAGGAGTAATATCAAATCCGTTTAATTCGGTATAAAAAAATATTCCATCTCCCCATCTCCCCATCTTCAACCATCTCCCAATCTCCCCATCCCCCCATCCTATGCTACCGGATTTAATATAACCTGGTTTGCCAGACGAATTTCACTACTTGCAACCAGGGTTGTTGCGCCAAACTTTTCAACCTCACAACTGGTATCCCAATTTATTATTCTGTGGCAGCAATATGAATCTCTACTATAATTTGCCCCTACAGATGGTTGTTTAAAAGTCAGTTTGCGTAAGTCCTGATGATTTAAAAAATTTGAATCCCTTCTGTCTTGGAATCAACTAGAACTGTATAAGCAGAAGCAGTTGCCTCTTGCTGTAACCTATTTTTACTCCTAAACTTATTAACTTCTTCTGTGAGTTGATTCATCTTAATTTTGATATTCTCCTCAGTTGGTTCTTCTTTTTTTTGGTTAAAAAAGTAATTGAAACACGATACTTCAGGATCGGTAATATCAATGATGTCATCTATTATTGAAAAACCCTCACTTTTAAGAAGAAATCGTAGGGTTGTTGGACTATACATATTAATATGACCGTAT
>NZ_CEZPJD010000321.1:0-8739 GCF_983059655.1 Okeania sp. | reverse complement strand
TAGATTAGAGAATTATTAGTCATGCATAGTAATAGTTAAGCATAAATCATCGCATTATTCTAGGCATAACATTTTTCCTTTTAAGGAGATAATAAATTGCATATATTTACTAAATTATCAACTGCTATATATCCTCATCACAAGCTACCTAGTAAATTAATAGGAATAGGAGGTATATTTTTATGGGCGATCTCATTAACGAGTTGCACTACTCAACGCCACAGTCTTACCCTTTCTAGTGGCACTAATGGAGGTGCTTATGAAAACATAGGTAGGCAAATAGTAACTTCAGCTCGTGAAGTAGGGAAAATAACCGTCCGCGATAATTATGATTCCTACGGTTCGCAACAAAACCTCAAACGTCTACTTGATGGAGAAACAGACCTTGCCCTAGTTCAACTAGATGTCGCCAGCGAAGCAATGAAAATGGGCAAAGTCCAAGCAATAGCTATTCTTGCTCATGAATATTTACATCTAATTACACAATCTGACTCAGAAATCGAGACTTTTACTGACCTTGACGGAAAACGAGTCATTTTTGGTACTCCCGAAAGCGGTATTTATTTCACTGCTAGACGACTATTTAGTGCTACAAATCTCAACATTATTGAAGCTAAAATCGATCTCCAAGAAGGATTTAGTAAACTTAAACAAAAAGAAATAGATGCTTTTGTATATGTTGGTCCAGTTGGAAGTAGTAAAAAAGTTCAAGCAGAGCTAGCAACACCTCCCTTGCTCAGGTTAGTTCCGATATCAACAGCTTTTATTAACTACTTAACTATTCAATTTCCAGAATCATATCAAAGCGCCATCATGCCAAAAGGCAGTTATATTCCTTTACCACCAATACCTAAAGAAAATTTACCTACTATTTCTACTGCTGCTGCTTTAGTAACTCGTCCTGATGTCAGCAAAGAAAAAATTGCTCTTTTAACTTGGTCAATTATCTCATCTTCTCGACAATACTCATTATTTTACCCAGAGCTTGCTAACGGAAATGCTCGCTCTTTATTACAGAATGGATTGGTATATCTTCATCCTGGTTCCCAGGAAGCATTTGAGCAAGGTGACCCCAGGCAAGTTTGGATGCGCTACTTAGAGGAAAACCAAGATTTGCAGGCAGGTATCATTATTGTTATATCTACAGGTATTATCGGATTTTTGTTGCGAATGTGGCGTCATAAACAGTGTCTCAATATGATTAAAAATAGCCGTTTAGCTCTCAGTGACATTAGTTTAAATTTAGAAGAAAATCCAATTCAAGCTCTTAAAGAAGTAGAAGAATTAAGGCAGCAACATAGGTCAATGTTGATAGAAGGAGATTTACCTAAAGAAGCTTATGAAAAGTTAGAAGAAATGACAAAGTTGCTTGTAGAAGAATGCCAAACTTTGCAAGAAAAGCAAAATCAGAAAGATATTCAAAATACCATAGCATTAATTGATGAATGGCAATCTATGTCGGAAGTATACCCAGAAGAAGCTCAGGATAAGCTGGAAAGTTTAGAGAATAAGTATCGAGAAATGTTATTATCACGTCAAATTGACATTCAGACTTTCATTCATCTGACTCAGCTTATTAGTCATTATGTCAAATTAAATAATAGTAATAGTCATAGTAATAGTAATAATACGACTCATAATAATGTTCCTGCGTCCTTAAATTCTTGAAGAAGGAAGAAGGAAGAAGGGATAAATATTGAAAAAAATGGAAAAACGATCGGAAGAATACTTTAGTTATCTAAGAGAGAAGGAAAATATTACGTTGTCTGAATTTGAATCTTTCGAGCTTTTCTAATATCAAGTCTAAATAGGGTTTGCGCTCAAAAGTATGAGTGGTAAGGGTAGGAGCCAGAATCCAGAATCCAGAAATCAGGAGGAAGTCAGGAGGAATGGGAATTATAGAAGAGGTAGTCAGAAGAATCGTCCCAAGATTGTTCTTCCCCTATCTGGCCCAAAATATGCTCCTTTTTGAGCTCTAATAGCTCAAAACCAGGTACTTTTTCAATACCTAAAAAGGCACTTACCTTTATCTGCAAAGACTTTTAGATTTATTCAGCAAGCCCTAATTAAGAACGCTATAATAAGTTAACTATCTTTAGATGACTTCTGCTGTGAGCCAAGAAATTAATTTCTTGGCTTGGCGGATGACATGACTCGCCAAGGATTGAAACCCTTGGCTAATAATTTAAGTCATCTAAAGATGACTCTTAAGGAGTATGCCATCTTTTTCATCTTTTTATATTGTGGTTAATCAGTGCAACTTGATATAATCTTTGCTTCGACTGTTTTATCTGTAAGTTTTCCTTGATTTTATATCTTAGATTCCGCAGATCAATATTGCTTTATTCTACCTTCTTCTCTCTTCCTTCTGCCTTCTTCCTTCTTCAACGATCTTTGAGCTTTTCTACATAGCCCCACAAACTATAATCACGAGCTAACCAACCATGAAAAAAAGCCATTTGACTCGAATCTTCTTGTACTCTTTTATAACGATAAATAATCCTTTCATTAATCATTTGAAGAGCTGTATTTCGATTATTACCTTCTGTTAATGCTGACTTAGTATCAGCATCAAATATGCCTGTTTGTGGTAATCCCAAAGCCTGCTGAAGAAAAGTTACTGAGTTATTAATACCAAAGTTAACTGCAGTATCAAACATAACTACAGCTAGAGCGGGATGCATTGTAGCTGACTTACTATTATCCCAATAACCTTGATAAATTTCCATCAGCTCAGTATCAGACATTTGTTTAACATCTAAGGTTGGTAAACCACGTCTTCGTCTATAAGCATTATATTCAGTTTGCAAAATTCCTTTATAGGTTCGACCACCTTTATCTGCTGGATGATTACTAAATCCACCTTCAAAATATAGAGTAAAAGCTAGAGCTGTTTCAAATAATTTTTCTTCGTATTTTTCTTCGTATTTGTTTTCTGTTTGTGCTTGAACAGGAATTTTATTATCGATAAAAATAGGAATTCCTACTGTCAAAATCAATGAAATAATTCCCAAGATTATTTGATTTTTAAATTTTATTTTTGGTTGAAGTTGATGCATTTTTTTTATAATCATTGAAATGCTCCTTGTTTAATATTAAATACTAAGATTAATACTACATTTATTATCAGATTTGGGGCTTAGAATTGAGCTAAACATTACAGTTAAAAGTTTTGACTGTAGCTGATAGCTGATAGCTTATAGTTATATCAAATATTTTTACCCAAAACTAAACACAGGATAACTTAAATATTGCACTTTAGAGAAAAGAACTATATCCGATCGCCCTACTGAGGTGCAAAATATGGTAGGTTTTATCCTTTAATTAGATAAGATAGATTTTTTTCCAATGAATATTTCTTCCAGTCCTCCCCATTCACAAACTCCAAATTTTCAGGCATTAACGGCACAAGCTGAAATTTATTATGCCCAGGGACAGTTATCAGAGGCGATCGCTTGTTGTCGCCAGTCTTTAAATCTACAACCTAATTGGGCCTATACTTATGTCACCCTAGCAAATATTATCCAGGCCCAAGGTAAAATTTCAGAAGCAATTAATCTATATTATCGGGCAATAGAACTTAATCCTGAGTTATCCCAGGCTCATGTTAACTTGGGCAGTATGTTTTATCGACAGGGAAAGCTGGATGAGGCGATCGCTTGTTACAGAAAGGCGATTCAACTACGACCAGATATGGCCCCCGCCTATTGGAATTTGGCCAAAGTTTGTGAGCAACTGGGCAAGTTAGATGAAGCGATCGCCTCAGAAGAAAAAGCTTTAAAGTTAAATCCTAATTTGGGTGGGATTGAGGTTAATTTAAACCAGGGATATAAATTAGCTGAAGAGGGAAAATTAGATGAAGCTATTGATAGTTGGCAAAAGGCAATTACGCTCAACCCAAATTTAGCAGAGGCTTATAGTCAAATTGGCATAATTTTGAGAACTCAGGGTAAATTTTCTGAGGGTATTAAATATCTGAAAAAAGCGATTGAAGTTCGGCCTAATTATGCTACAGCACATCAACATTTATGTGGCATTCTTCGGGATGGTAATAATTATGAAGTTGCCAGGCAAGCAGTGTCTAATTATTATCAACAATGTGGGGAAATAGATCCGATTATGACTGGGATATATTTGATTAGCACTTATCAAATATCTGGCTTAAATGAAATTGCTAAAGATAGATTTTTTGACCTTGAAGCTAAACTGAAAGAAGATATGAATATTGTCAAAAAGGTAGTCGATCTAAAAGCTCTATATGGAAATTTTCTTTTCAGTGTTCCTTACTTAAGAGATGATATTCAAGCCAATTCTGACCTCTACAGATCGGTATCGAAAATTTATACACAATTTGTTCTCAAGCCTCAAAATAATAATTTTGTTACTCCTGTTAATTTTGACAATAAAAATCCATTAAAAATTGGCTTCATATCTAATCATTTTAATCGACATTCCGTCGGTTGGTGTAGCCTTGATATTATCCTAGAGTTAGGAAAATTAAATACAGAAATATATTTATATTCAACGGAACGCCTCAAAGCAGATGACCAAACTAAAAAATTTAGCCAAGCTGTTACTAAATTATACGTACCGAAAAAATATCCTCAAGGAAGCGTCGATATCCGAGAAATTATTACCGAAATTCAGCAAGATAAAGTAGATATATTGATAGACTTAGATTCTTTGAGTTTACCAATTAATACAGAGATTTTATATTATAAACCTGCACCAGTTTGTATATCTTGGTTAGGATTTGATGCCCCTTACATATCTGAAAATAATTATTTTCTATGCGATCTACATACCCACCCCCAAGACCGAGATAAATACTATATAGAAAAATTAGTGAGGATGCCAAATTCATTTGTGGCAACTTCTGGTTTTCAAAGAATAGAAACAAATAGAGCTAATTTAAGAAAGTCTCAAAGGATAGGTTTAGACCAAATTGTTTATCTTTGTTTAGCACCAGGGAGAAAGTTTAACCGAGATTTAGTTAAGGCACAAATTGCTATTTTGAAGCAAGTTCCCAATAGTATATTAATTCATAAAGCATTAGGAGATATAGAAGTATTTCAAGCTGCTTATCATCAAGCTTGTAAAGCTGAGGATGTAAGTATTCATCGGATTAAATTTATGGAAAGATTTCCCACAGAAGAGGAACATAGAAGTATCTATTCTTTAGCAGATATTATGCTTGATTCTTATCCTTATAATGGTGGTACTCATACCCTAGAAGCTTTATGGTTTAATTTACCAGTTGTTACTCTTGCCGGAGAACAATTTTTATCTAGAATGGGTTATTCCTTTTTACAAAATTTAGATATTAAATTAGGCGTGGCATGGTCATGGAATGAATATATTGATTTGGCTGTAAAATTAGGTCAAAATCCTCATTTACGTCAGGAATTGGTCGATAAATTAGTTAAATCTAAAGATCAAGAAAATTTAGCGCCATTATGGAACCCGAAAAAATTTGCTCAAGATATGTATAATAAAATCGGAAAATTATGATATGGCAGTTCCCAAAAAGCGTACAAAATTCCTTGATTTTAGGGAGTAGGGAGTAGGGAGTAGAAAACAAGAAAAACAACTGTACCTCAGTAACTTGAGAAACGCTGTACTTATTCCGTTTGTTGGATATAAAAAAAGTATATGAAAATAGATAAAAAATTATTTTATTCTAGTTAATTAAGATACCCAGCAAAATGAAAATTTGGTAGCTGGCAATTGGTAGCGAGTTTGATGCCTCTACCGTATTGCTTTCTTCTGTGTATTGCCTTTTTCACTAACAAATTTTACTATATAAAATAATGGGTTGATTATACCAATTAACTTCAAAAGTATCACAAATAGTTGGTAACTGATGAAGTCAAATAATAAGCTGAACCTTACCCGCTATGAGTAGAGATTTTAACTACCTAAAATATCACTTCTTGCTTTTGACCTTTGACTTCTTACTTTAAGTGAAACGATATTAGGACTTATGCAGATAATAAACCTGAGACAGGGAAATATTCTTTCCACTTTTGCCTATTGCCTGTTGCCTGTTGCCTGTTGCCTGTTCCCTCCTATAATTACTCAATAAAAATAAAGTGAAAATTCCCACACTTCATCCCAATAGTAAATTTATTAGATCCTGGCAAGTATTAATTGTATTCATTACTATTTATAATGCTTTCATAATCCCTTTTAGAATTGCTTTTAAAAATAAATTTGATGGTATCTGGATTGTATTAGACATTATAGGAGATGTAATTTTAATTATTGATATATTGATTCGATTTAATCTTGGCTACATTGAATACGGAGAATATATTCAAGACAAAAAAAAGATCGCTCAACATTATCGATCTCGACTCTTTTTCAGACATTTCTTCGCTAGTATTCCGCCAGCAGATTTAATTGCCAGAATATTTGCACCCAACTCACTATTTATTATTGCTGTATTGAGATTCCCTCGTTTATTTCGACTACCTCAATTTTATCGAATTTTTAACAGGTGGGAAACTAATGTAAATATTAACCCTACCTTGATGAGAATGTATAAATTAGTCATAATAATTATTTTAATTACTCATTGGGTAGCTTGTCTCTGGTTTACGATTGGTAGTTGGGAATCTAATGGTGAAAATTCTTGGTTGATTAGAAATTCCCTACAATCAGCAAGTATGAGAACTCAATATATTAATTCCCTTTATTGGGCAATTACAACTCTGACTACTGTAGGATATGGAGATATTATTCCCACTACTGAAATTGAAATAATATTTTCTTTGGGAGTCATGTTTTTAGGAATATCTATGTATGCCTATATTATTGGCAATGTATCTTCATTAATTTCTAACCTAGATGCTACAAAAGCCAGATATAGAGAAAAATTAGGGCAAATTCAAACCTATATGCGGGACAATAAAATTTCCCCTAAGTTACAGCAAAAAATTAGAGATTACTATCAATATAGATGGATTGAAAATCGAGATATTAGAGATTATCACATACTCGAAGAATTACCTTATTCTCTCAAAATGAAATTAGCACTACAATTACATAAAGAAGTAATTGAGAAAGTGCCTATTTTTGAAGGAGCAGATACACATTTTTTTGAAGAAATAGTAATGGTTTTAAAACCTGAAATATTACCACCTAATGAATATATAATTCGAGAAGGGCATTTGGGTCATGAAATGTACTTTATTAAACGTGGTTTAGTACAAGCCTTCTCAGAAAAAACTGGTATTATATACAGGAATATGGGTGCAGGTACATTTTTTGGAGAAATTGCTCTAGTATATGAACAACGACGTACTGCATCAATCATTACATTGACTTACTGTGAATTATTTATTTTAGAAAAAGATGACTTTAAAAAAGTGTTAGAAAATTATCCAGACTTTGCAGCTAAAGTTAAAAAAGCAGCAAAAGAACGCTATGAAAATGAACAAAAGTAATAAATATGCAACTAACAAAAACACCAACCATTAAATATATTAAACAACCTACTTCCCAAGCTTGGATAGAACAAGCGATCGCCAATCTAGATACTATATTATTAGACCATTCTCACTGTGAACGAAAAGCAGCAGGAGTAGCTTTAAATTTAATGTTTCGCTATCCTTCAAGTACGAAACTAATCAAAAAATTGACAGCTATTGCCAAAGAAGAGTTAGAACATTTTGACCAAGTAAACCAATGGTTAGAACGTCGTAATATTCCATTAGCTCCTCTAAATTCTCCTCCTTATGGAGCAGCTTTGAATAGTAAAGTACGGCGGAATGAGCCTGAAAGAATGTTAGATTTATTATTAGTTTACTGTTTAATTGAAGCTCGAAGTCACGAACGTTTAGGCTTACTTGCAGATTACTGCCCAGAACCAGAATTAGCAAAATTTTATCGTAGTTTAATGGCATCTGAAGCCAGACATTATGGAATATATTGGGTTTTAGCTACAACTTATTTTGAACAAGAAACAGTAGAGAAAAGATTAGAGGAATTAGCAATATTTGAAAGTGAAATTTTAAGCAATTTACATCCCGAACCACGCATCCATAGTTAATATTTAATAAGGAAGAGGAAAGAGGGAAGAAGGAAGAATAAAAAATCTTACTTTGTCTAATTTTTAAGGTTTTGATATTTCCTAACCTTTGCTTAAATTGCTATATTAGGTATTAGGTGGCTTGGTCATTTCAGTTATCAGTTATCAGTTATCAGTTATTAGTACCTCCGACTAAAGCCGGAGACTTGAAATATTGAACTGAATATTCTCTTGGTAGATTGGATATGGCAAGGTCCTCTCGCCATCCCACCCTCTGGGAAGCTGCGCTAACGACTGCTGTCTTGGTAGATTGGATATGGCGAGGTCCCCTCGCCATCCCACCCTACGGGAAGCTGCGCTTTTCGCGCCAGCGTTGCAAAGCAAACGACCGCTTTTTCATCCTCTTAAAAGGGCAGGCTTTGGACCTCATTTTTTGGTAAAAAATTTCACTTTTTCAAGCAAGATTACTAATATGTATTGTTATAATATCATGTCTGCACTTTGTCGTTTGTGCAAACCCAAAAGTGAATATCTACAGGAAATTTAAGTTTTTTTCAGACTTTTAAACCTTCTTCCTTCTTCCCTCTTCCTTACCTAATATTTAAGGTTTAAAACCTCTATTTTAAAGGAAAAACAAGAAAAAAAATTCCCTACCGCGTCAATCCTCTTCTTGAAAATAATTAATAATTATTAATTATTAATTATTA
>NZ_CEZPJD010000320.1:0-8742 GCF_983059655.1 Okeania sp. | reverse complement strand
TTTTAGGCTAAATTTTACCCAATTATTTTAAGCTTCAGGTTCGACAAGATTTTCCAATCCAGCAACTACTTTAGCAGAAATAATTTTGTCTCCTTTACCTAATTTTTCCAAAATCTTTTTCCCTTCCACCACATAACCAAAAACCGTATAACGACCATCCAGTAAATTTATTCCTGCAGGGGTTAATTCTGGTTGGAATAAGAAAAAGAAAAATTGAGAAGAACCACCATCATTTTCAGATTCAGGACGAGCCATTGCCACTGTACCATAAGCAGAAAAAGGCAAAACAGGTTGTTCCCGAAAACGACCAATTTCCTCTAAAGTAAAACTATATACTGGTTCCTCATCTCCCTTGACCAAAATTTCCAGTGGGATATTACGGTACTCACCATTATCAGGGTCAATAAAACCAACTTCTGGGCCAGGAGGATCTCCAGTTTGTAAAACATAAGATTGTTCTGAGCGAATAAACTCCAGGCCATCGTAAAAGCCCCTCTGAACTAAATCTACAAAATTGCCAGCAGTAACAGGGGCACTATAACCATCAACAACCAAAGTCAAAGAACCCTTTTCCGTTTCCATCTCGATAGTAGCGCGACCTTTCAGTTGAGGTAAATTAGCAAACTCTGAAGGAACCTCAAACGGAAATCCTTCTAGCATCAACTTTTCAAGCTGACCAACTAATGCCAGTAGTTGTGCCCGTTGCTCCAATACTTGTTCCCCATCTTTAGCTTCAGCAACTTCTCGAATATTAACAATGCCCTGCTCAAGTTGTTCAATTATGGCCTCTGCCTCAGATTGTTTAGACTCAGAAACACCAGCTAATAACTTAGGCTTACTAATATTAAGAACCCTAGATGCAGCAGAAATATCACTACTAACAGAAGACCAACGCTTACCTCGCAGTCTATTAGCAATGTCCTCCAGACTCCTTTGTATTTTACGCACTGGTTCATTGTCTATTGGTAGAGCATACCTTAATAATGCCTTACCATCAGTAATCGGATCGCCTTGGGGCAAACGACTTTCACGAATTGTTGTATCACCGCCAAAGTCCCACCAAGCAGCACTAAGACCAACAGACAAAGTGAAAAGTAATAGTGCTAGGATGCTAGTTTTCAGCAAGCGTTTACAAATGTTAATTACGGAATTGTGTAGATTTCGCATACCTATGAATTTTTATCAAAATGTTAGCAGAAGACCCGCACCATAGCTACGCTATGTTGTCTTATGGGAATGCTAATCAATTGTAAGACCTGAAGGGAGTAAATCCCGGAAGGCGGGTGCATTGAAGCAGAAAGCCCTAACCCGTGATGGTTAGGAACCCGTGTTTTATCTATTGATTCAACGTCGGGAGCATGTCAATCCCTTACTAATATTACATGGCTGTCCACAGTCTTAACCAAGTCATAAGTCATAAGTTCTTTGGGACTTGCGGTTATCAATATACCGATTGGGTTTTGCCATTGCTTAAGTATCGTTTGTTTAACTAGTACTTTATTTTTGCGTAAGTCCCCTTTTATAACAATTGCTTTCTATTCCCACAATATTCAACCATTATTTCAACTCTCGAATCTTTGCTCCTAACGAAGAAACTCCTTCAAATATTTATAGAGTAGTGTTGTACGATGTCTCATGTTAAGTTCTAATCTGATAATTTAATTAAAAACCGCAATCACGTTGTTATATGATTTCTAGTAATGATTTTCGCCCCGGTGTGACTATTGAATTGGATGGTTCGGTTTGGCGGGTAGTAGAATTTCTGCACGTTAAACCAGGTAAGGGTTCTGCTTTTGTCCGAACAAAGCTCAAAAATGCACAGACTGGTAGTGTTGTAGAACGAACATTTAGAGCTGGAGAAACAGTACCTCAAGCTACTTTGGACAAAAGGCTGATGCAGCATACTTATAAGGATGCTGACCAATTTGTGTTTATGGATATGGAAACCTATGAAGAGGCCAATCTAAGTTCAGAGCAAATTGGCGAGCGTGTTAAGTATCTCAGCGAAGGTATGGAGGTTAATGTTATTAAGTGGGGCGAACAAGTAATAGAAGTTGAACTGCCCAACTCAGTAACTTTAGAAGTAACTGAAACCGATCCAGGTGTTAAAGGAGATACTGCTACTGGTGGTAGTAAACCTGCTATTGTCGAAACAGGTGCTCAAATTATGGTTCCTTTATTTATATCTAAGGGAGAACGGATTAAGATAGATACTCGAAATGATTCTTACTTGGGTAGAGAATCGTAGAATAAAACTAGATTTATTGTAGAAGTGAAGTTATGTATTGACTGTGTAATTCTGAGAGCTGATTTATAAAGTATATATCAAGAGGCTGAATACCTTGTAATACAAGGGTTTTGGGAGTTTATATCGATAACACTTAAATCCCTGAGAGTTAGGTAAAATAAGGGTTTTAGTTAAGTTGATAAATCAGCTCTTAGGTCTCTTTACGGGGGTGAATAAATGTGCTGAATTATCGTCGCACAAAGCCCCTTTTAACAGGTTATTAAGATGTAGTGAAGAGGACCATATAGCAGAAGGAAGAAGGAAGAAAGAAAAATCTTACTTTTTCTGAATTTGAAGTTCTCAATCTGTCAGCGCCCTTTTCTTCGACTGCAATAACAGAGATAAAAGGATAATTTATTGGTATTTTGCTTTTATTAACTAAGTCTAATTCAGTATCTATAGTAGCCAATAAGTATCCTGTATTTTTCTCTAAACTGCTACATTCTTCGATTAATAATTAGTAATCATGTTAGAACTTACATCTCAAGCTAACTTCTGCCAGTAAAAAAAATATTGCTTTGAATTTAACACTTCTACATCTATACTAAAACAGTAATAAACTCTTCTTTTTATGCAAAATTAATTGAGTTTAACGGCGATTAAGTGAGGATATAAAAACAGTGCAATTAGATTTACATCAACTGCGAGAACTACTAACAGCAATAGACGAAACTAATATTTCGGAGTTGACTTTAAAAAGTGGAGATTTAGAATTAACAGTACGTAAAGGAACTTCATTTAGCGATCGCCCCCCATTACCTTCTTCTGAGCGGACTGATGTTTCCGAATTTGTTTCTCCTGTTGCTGCCCCATTAGACACAACGGCGACCAAAACTGTTCCTACGACTCCAGGAACACCTCCTACGGCCTCTAGCAAATTTGAAGAAATTTTATCTCCAGTTGTGGGCACTTTTTACCGCGCTCCTGCTCCTGATGAACCTTCATTTGTGGAAGTGGGTGATCGAATTACTACTGGCCAAATAGTTTGTATTATTGAGGCGATGAAAGTGATGAATGAGATTGAAGCAGAGGTATCTGGACAAATAGTGGAAATTTTAATCGAAAATGGGCAACCCGTAGAATATAATCAGCCTTTAATGTTAGTTAATCCCAACTAGAGCGTATAAAAATCATGCCAGAATTGATTGAAAAACCTACTCGAATTGAACCTGCGGGCAATAAACCTAAGCAAATTGATGAATATATTGGTCGTGTCAATAGTCAAACAGATGCTATAAGTATTGCTCAAATGCACTCTCCCAGTGGGTGGATGGAACCAGGTCAAAGGCCAGAATTTGATGAATTTACTCTGGTACTTAAGGGAAAACTATGTGTTGAGTTTGAAGGCGGTAAGTTAGAAGTTAATCCTGGCCAAGCAGTAATAGCTCGTAAGGGAGAATGGGTAAAATACAGTACACCTGGTGCTGAGGGAGCAGAATATATTGCTATTTGTTTGCCTGCTTTTTCCCCTCATACTGTAAATCGTGATTCTGAGTAGATACTGAAAAATTTGACTTTGCTAGGAGCGGCTTTGAATTATCTGTTTACTTTAAAACCGCCCCTAAAATAATATTGAGATATCTAAAATTGGAATTCTTGTTGAAAATTATTGCGAGTAATGGGCTGAGATACTTCTAAACCTTCACCCCCAAGCATTTTTAAAGGTTTACCACCCACAAAAATCCACACTTTTACATCTGCTTCTAAACTAGAGGCAGTATAGATAACTTGTCCCAAGCGACTCATCATCGAAGCACTACCACCTCCAGAAGTAAATTCTTCAGATAAATCGATGTATACTCCATTATTTTCAACAGTAAGTGCTTGAACTTTTGTGCCTGTGGGAATAGCACTAAAAACATCAGTATTTGCTGGGCCGACGAGCAAGCGATCGAAAGCAGCTTTTAAGACAGCTTCTGGTTCGTCTGCTGTTTCTAATTTTACTGTAGAAGAAACTAAATCAATTTCTCCAGTAGCATCTTTAACCCAATAAAGTTCTACAGTTTTTTCTGTAACTGCTTTGGGTTGAGGCACATATAAAGGAACAGAGTCTGGAGATTCAACTTTAGCAGGAGGTGGGGGTGGCAAAGTCTCATCAGGCGACTTTGGAGTTGAGGGAGTTGTAAAAGTCTGAGAATTATCAGAAGTTTTTGTGGTGGTTGATTGTAAATTTGTCCATAAGGCGATGCCACCACCTACCGCCACTGCCAATGCACAAACACTGGCCACGATACCGAGAGATAAATTATTAGTTTGATTTTGATCTTTCATTGTGAGAACTCTCCTTGAGAATTAGGCATAATGGCAGTGAGGAGCTAAGGTTAAGTGTTTTCTGAGGTTATGTTTAATAATTCTATTGTATTGCAGGGAACAGGGAACAGTGGGAAAAACATTTTCTCTGTACAACAAGGAAGAAAGAAGGAAGAAGGAAAAATATTGCTTTGTCTAAGTTTTAAGCTTTTAGGTTGTCCTGAATAGTAATGGTGAAGATATATATTTTTTAATGTCTTCCCAAACTTTCCATACTCCCCAAACTTTCCATACTCCCCACATTTAAACAAATCCTAGACAGAAAAAAATAAATGCACTGAAACGTCGTACCTGAAAACCATTGCTGAAACTTATTAGTAAGAAAACAGCAATACTTAATAAGACAAAAATTAAATTTTCATAGGGAACTTGAGACCTTTAGGGAATCATTTTAATGCTTTCTCAATCAAATCTTTAATAGTAGATAACACCTCCACTACAGGTATTTCCTGAGATTGATGATTAGCTCTTTCTACAAATTCAACTTTCCCTGACTTGAGCGATCGCCCAGTAACTATTCGATAAGGAATTCCAATTAAATCTGCATCTTTGAATTTAACACCCGCCCGCTCATCTCGGTCATCCAAAATAGTCTCTATTCCAGCTTCATTTAATTCTTGATAGAGATTTTCTGCTACTTCCATTTGTTTAGCATCCTTAATATTAGGAATACAAATAACCACATGATAAGGAGCGATCGCTACAGGCCAAATAATCCCATCTTTGTCATAAGACTGTTCCACTGCTGCTTGGGCCAAACGAGACACGCCCACACCATAACATCCCATCAGTAAAGGCACTTCCTCGCCCTGTTCATTTGTATAAGTTGCCCCCATAGCTTCAGAATATTTCGTCCCTAACTGAAAGATATGGCCTACCTCAATACCTCTAGCAGTTTCTAGGGTTTGACTGGGGTCATGGATAGAGCGATCGCCTTTTTGAGCTTTTCGTACATCTACCACCAGTTTTGGCAATTGAAATTCCTGGCCCCAATTTGCACCTACAACGTGATAACCAGATTCGTTACTACCTGTTGCGAAATTTGTCAAATTTACAGCGGTCTGGTCTACCATTCGTAAGAATTTAGAACTTACCTCCTTACTAGAAGTAATATAATCATCAGACAAATCTGGAGCAATATAACCCAAAGGTAAAGATTTAGCTGCCCATTTCTTCTGAGCCTCCACATCTGGCACAGTCAAAGCCAAAACAGTTTTTGCCCCATAATTTCCAGCCAACTTAGTTAACTCATTAGATAACTTCACATCATTAACATCTTGGTCTCCTCGAATATTCACCAAAACCAAAACAGTCATCCCACTGTCATAAACTGCCTGGTATAAAACATTTTTCACTATATTAGTAGGAGAACATTTGAGAACCTGGCACAGCTTTTCAATAGTCTCTGTGCCAGGAGTTTCCAATTTTTCATAACTCTCAAAAGGTGAATCTTCCCCATCAAGTGGCATAGAAACAGCCTTTTCCACATTTGCTGCATACTTACCATCTTCGGTATATAGAATTTCATCCTCACCAGCATCAGCCAAAACCATAAATTCTTGAGACCCAGACCCACCAATAGCCCCAGAGTCAGCATCGACAGCACGAAATTCTAATCCACTGCGACGTAACATATTTCTATAAGCCTTATCCATATCTTGATAAGTCTTTTTGAGACTTTCCTTGTCAGTATGGAAAGAATACCCATCCTTCATAATAAATTCCCGGCCTCGCATTAACCCAAATCTGGGGCGAATTTCATCCCGGAACTTAGTTTGTAGTTGATAGAGATGTAGAGGTAGCTGCCGATAGGAGCGAATCATATCTTTAGCAACAGTAGTTATTACCTCTTCATGGGTTGGGCCTAATCCTAATTCCCGATTTTGACGGTCAATTAGAGAAAACATAATACCTTCAGCCTGAGTATAAGTATCCCAACGACCAGACTCTTGCCACAGGTCTGCGGGTTGAAGTTGAGGAAGCAGACATTCTTGGGCACCAGTAGCATCCATTTCTTCACGGACTATTTTGGAGACTTTATTCAGCACCCGCAACATTAGAGGGAGATATGCATAGAGACCACTGCCGATGCGACGAATATATCCAGCACGGATGAGGAGTTTGTGGCTAGGAATTTCTGCTTCTGCGGGGTCGTCTCGGAGAGTGACTAATAACATTTGAGATAGTCGCATGGTTGCTCCTTAGTAAAAATAATGATTATTTCAGATTAGTTTAGGATATTTGGTATAGCAAAGAACGAGTTAGTTAGGACTTATGCTGATAATGAAACTTAGGCAGGGAAATGTTTTTTCTACTTTTGCCTGTTCCCTGCATACATACTACTCAGGTATATTTTCTCTTCCTTCTTCCCTACTCTCTCTTAAGCAAAGTTTTGCCACCATTTCAGCTCTTGAAGAAACTTCTAGTTTACGAAATATCCTTTTCAAAGCTTGTTTTACTGAATTTTCTGTAATCCACAAAGTTGCTCCAATCTTTGCATTAGTCAACCCTCTGGCGACCAATTCTGCAATTTGTGCTTCCCGTGGGGTTATGTTGGAGCAATTCATCCGAAAGACAAAAGGTTTCGAGCGCAGTACCGCTAGTTTTGTAGAAAGATGGAGACAAAGCGCATTTAGATCAGCCAGATTATCTGCATTAAAAGCTTGGTCATAACGATAACGCGTAAAGGCAATGCCACCCACAAGTTGACCATCACTCACAATTGGACCGAGCATAACGTGTCCATGATCCTTGCGAGGACAAATCCTCTGCCAAACTCCAGGAGGTAACATTACTTCGTCATGGACAGCAGTATGGCGTTTAACCACATACCACAAAACAGGATTATAGTCTAGGGACAAAGCTAGTTTAATCATGTTTGGGGTATGTTCATCAATAGCAGGAAGCTGGTCTAAAAAAGTTAGTCCCCAGCGTTTGGCAGCAAAATAATTGCCAATTTTGGCCACAATTGGTTGCCTTAGCTCTTGTTCATCCTCTGCTTGAGCGATCGCTTGGAATAAAGCTGACAAAGAAATTCCCATAAGCACTTATGCAAAGAAACTATATATATAGATATATATTGAACAAAAACTCATAGTTTTTCCTGTATAGCACTAAGTGAATAGATTAGGGCAATTATAAACACTCAAACTAGGTCAGGGATTACTTCTGACTTCTGACTTCTGACTTCTAACTTCTGACTTGCGCGTAGCGCTATAAAGTGTACCCGATCGAGGTCTATACGCACATAAGTGGTCAATTTTAATCTGGATTCAGGATTGTTAATAGGAGAAACCAATGACTAATTATGCTCATCCTGAAGTTCTAATTGATACACAATGGCTGGCTGAACATCTCAATGATTCTAAAGTCCGTATAGTGGAGGTTGAGACAAGTCCACAACCAAACAAGAATACTCATGCTCATATTCCAGGTGCAGTTTTGTGGAACATTAATGACCTGCTGCTGACGAATCTCCAGATAAATTTTGAGGTAACTGCTATAGAGAAGCTACTTTCGCAATCTGGCATTACCAATGAGACGACTATTGTTCCCTATGGCAGCGATCCTGGAATAGGAGGTTTTATCTTTTGGTTATTAAAATTGTTTGGACATCAAGATATAAGAATTTTGAACGGCGGACATCAAAAGTGGATGTCAGAAGATCGTCCAGTTACAACAGAATTATCTAACTTCGCTCCGACTGAATACAGGGCAAAACCAATTGATAAAAGTCTACGAGTATTACATGAGGAAGTTCACTTATCAATTGGTCGTCCCGACACAGTTATACTAGATGTTCGTACCATTCAAGAGTACCAAGGTGAACACTTTTTAATGAAGCCACCAGAAGGTTCCGAACGTGCAGGACATATTCCCAGCTCTATTCATGTTGAACATATACTCACAGTCAATGAAGATGGAACTTTTAAATCATTTGATGAGTTACAGATGCTCTACAATAATCATGGTATTACCTTCGATCGGGAAGTGTTTCCCTACTGTGCAGTTGGTGGGCGATCGGGCTACATCTGGTTTGTTTTGAAGTATTTACTCGGTTATCCCAAGGTTCGGAACTATGATGGTTCGTGGAATGAGTGGAGTCGCTTGCCTAATGTGCCGATTGAAAAATAGAGTAATATCAT
>NZ_CEZPJD010000319.1:0-8752 GCF_983059655.1 Okeania sp. | reverse complement strand
CAAGATTACTGTAAAAGTTTGCCAAAACGACCTCAAGCTCAATTAAAGGATTCGCTACCGCTCAATTAATTGCTGGTTTAAATTCATCTCACCGTTAAATCAAAGATTATAATGGGAGTCCTCTTTAAACAACACTGATAGAATTTAAAATAATTATTCTGTTTTTCTGAGATTAGAACTATCTTGGATTGGTAATTGAGAATTAGTTCCTCCAGGCAACATTTCCGCCTTCATCGCCTCTAACTCAGCCTCAATATCATTACCTTTTTCCAAAGAAGCAAATTGTTTTTCTAAACTATCAGTTCCCAACTCAGCGATCGCCTCAGACTTAGCTTCAAGCTGCATTACCTTCTCTTCCATCCTATCAAAAGCACTTAAAGCATTACCAGTATTCACAGTACCCAAAATTTCATTTAACTTTTCCGAGGCTTTAGCAGAACGTGCCCTGGCAATATACATATTCTTTTTTAGTTTAGCCTCACTAATTTTTTGTTCCAACTGTCTCATATTTTGCTTCAGCCTTTCCATTACCTGTTTCTGCTGTCCGACCTGAACTTTCATCGCTGTAGCAGTTTCTTGGTAAGACTTGCGTCTAGTTAGAGCTTCCCGTGCCAAATTTTCCTGGCCTTTTTGCAGAGCTAACTGCGCTCTCCTATACCATTCATCTGCAGTAGACTGAGCTTGAGAACATTGTCGTTCTGTACGTTTTTGAGTAGCGATCGCCTGTGCCACTGCCTGCCGTAGTTTCACCAGGTCATTTTGCATATCTGTCACTGTCTGCTCCAGAACCTTCTCTGGATCTTCCGCACCAGAAATTAAAGTGTTAACATTAGCACGAATTACCCGCCAAACACGGTCTAAAAGTCCCATAAAGACTATCCCTCTTAATTATTATTTATTATATTTTGATATTATCTATAGCGGGGAACAGAGAACAGGGAACAGGAAAAAGTTGGAAAAATATTTCCCCTGATTCGGAGCATTATCGGCATAAGTCCTAAACTACCTGTCTATTGGTATGGTTAATTGACTAAGAAAGTGGTTTCTCTTCTATAATAAATTCTACTTCAAAAAACCTAGCATTATATCTAGGAATTATTCTAACTTTCTTCTGGTTTTTACCTACTAATGTTTCGGGAAAGGGAATTTTAACTGCACCATATTCAGCCTTAAATTTACTAGACATTGGAATATTAAAGTAGCCATTTTTTACCTTAATTCGAGTTATTTTTAAAGGAAAATACCCTGCTTTTTTGAGGTATCTAGGTAATCGTATTTGTTTCCAACGAGATAGACTTTCTTTAGCTTTCTGGATTAAGTTAAAAAACGACTTAAAAGACCTATTTACAACTTTTAAAGTTTGCTGTGCAATATCGGTTTGAAGCAGTTGCCAATTTGCCTCTTACAGAGGAGCTTTCCTAGGGAATGCTACGCAAACGCTTTCGTTATCTTTGCAGTAATAGTAATTTGATTCATATCTTATAGCGGTTTTCACAAAGGTAGACTACAAAACTGCTGCCCTCTGCCTTCTGCCTTTAGAGGATATCTGAAAAGTTGTTTAATACTAAATTTTGCCCCCTGAGCAAGCCAATTCTGGGGGGAAAAAGAATCCATTAGCTGGTAAAAGTCCACCAAAATTGGGGGATGCGCGGGGGCGAGTGATGTAGCAAATGAGACTTTTCAGACAACCTCTTAAACCAAAATCTCTGTACTCTATGTTAATGAAAACTGCTATTAAGATATCCGCCCTCAGAAAAATAGAACTGTCATATAGAATAAAGCCCGACATTGTATATATTTTTGGACAATCTACACAATTATTTTAAGGCTGTAAATTGCTGGTTAGACAGGTTTCTAATTTTGTTCTTTTGGGTCAGATACATAACTATTTTTCGAGGAAGAGAGGATCTTTGAGAAACCTAAAGCCTCTTTGCCACTGATTGTTACTCTTTATATTTAGACAATATTTATTCTGTAGTTAGTGCAGCATTATCTAGAACATTTGTGGCTAATATAAATTTACTTGCTCGCTTTTTATCCAGCTCAATTTTTTCTATAAAAACATTTATTTTACCTTGTACTTGATAACAGAAATCTCCATTATTATTATCTTCTATTTGTTGGATATTAATTCCGGTTAATTGATGATACAAACATTTTGGGAAAAACGGCTTAGTTGCTTTTTGGGCATCTGGTATACAAGCAAACTTTTCAGATGTTAATCGCCGGAGTTTTTTATGGGCTTCTACTTCCTCGTTTTTAATTTTTTTCTCTAGATGTTTTAAATCTGATTCTCAACGTTTTTGACTTTCTACCACTAACCATCTTTGGAGAATTCCTGCATAAGTTTTTTCCACTTCTTGATACCTATATCCCTGAATCGGACTACGAATCCAACTTGATGTATCTATATTTTCTACTAGCTTAGTTGCAGATGTTATCCTAAAAGGAACTCGACATAACCATTTAATATTTGTTAATAACTGAATATTTTCTTGAACATTGTAGTATCGACCTTTATACGCTAACTATTGTATCAAAATCAAGGACAAACCACAAATATAAGGCCCGGCTTTTCCATACGATGCTCCCCTAATAGCTGCCGCTAGGCTCTGCCTTTTCCTAGGTCATGCTACGCAAACATGACGGCGACAGCCGTTAACGCAGTTATGCGCTAGCAAAACGGGATAACGTGGGACTTCCCGTTGGGGGAGTTAAAATTAACTTAGGCCAATAATTTTAATAATTCTCAGGTGGTAACTTATAGTACTTCGCATCAAGTTTTTCCTGCCGTAATTCTTGGAGAAATTCCTTTGCTTTTGCTGGGTCCCAAAAAGCTCCCATTTGTATCTTCATACCGTTAGACGTTTCACGAATATAAGCATCTGAGACTATTTGCTGTGCATTGTATAAAGACTCTTCATTCACATAATCAACAACAATGTAATACCAACCATTCTCTGACTGTATAGGAGTAGTTATTTGAGAACTGTCAGAATTTTTTACTGTTGGAGATGGCACTGGAGAAGATGGAGTAGTTACAACAGACTGTTGATTAGCAGATTGAGTAGACTGAGGTAATAAGGTGCTGCTGAGATTATCAAGTTCTGCACCTGGTTTATAAGTAGGTTGTGCCACAGTATTAGAACTTCCCGATATTGGAGGTGGTACTGCGGGTTTCAATGTTGCAGTGGGAGATGGGAACTGGCTAGGTTGAGGATTAACATTACTTAAGGTGTTCAAATCTAAATCTACAAATTCTTGAGATGCCAAGTCAGGAGATTTTGGTAAAGGTTGCTCCTCTCTATTTTGACCATTACCAGCAGTAGTCTCATCTGTATCTTGTTGAGCTGAAGTATTTCTTAACAAACGGTCTAAACCAAGATTTTTCAGACCTGATGGGTTCATCAGAACATAACCCAAAGTTGTACAAGAAATCAAAAACAGAAACATGGAAATTATTCCTAGAGGAGTAAACAAACTTCCTAAGTAATTAGGTTGTTCCTGACGACGCGATTTTAATTTGTCTAGACTCTCTAGGAGTTTTTCTGAAGATTCAAGGTTGTCATCTGGCACTGTGGAATTATCCGTACCTAATTGAGATGTTTGTTTCTCGCCATTGCGAGCTTCTGCATCACCTCTGTTGGCCATAGTAAGTTCTGATGGAGTTGGAGGTTCGATCTCTACTGGTGAATTTTTGTTAGCTGAAGTACTGGATATTTTAGGGTCTTCTAGTAAAGATTTTGGTTCCGATAAAGGTAATGGGGATGTTGTTTGGTCATCTCCTGGTGATACAGAAATTAATTCGGGTGTTTTATAAATTTGTTTATTACTATTTTGCTGAGAAACTTGTGATTGTTCTGTTCGCTTGCGGTACTTGCGATATCTTGTTAATTCTGCTTCTAGTTGTACATCTAAGCTGTCCATTACAGCTTGCAAAGTTGGATTCAATTGGTATATAGAGCTTTTTGTGGACTTAGCCAAAGAACTTTGACTCATTTGATAACTCCTGTTACTTACTCAATAAATAAATTTTATATTTGAGATAGAATGTCCCAACTATTGTAAAACGACTATGGATTTTCAATCTCTCAATCAGATTTTAGGCTATCTCAAAATTATGGAGCCCCAACAACAACAGTTTCTAAAACTGATGGAATATTGGGAGCAAGTTTTAGGAGTTATGGCTACCCGAACTAAACCTCTATATATAGACCGAGGAGTTTTATATGTAGCAACATCTAGTGCTGCTTTGTCTCAAGAGCTTAGTTTTCGAGTCCCCCAACTTTTAGGTCGGCTCAATCATCTTTTACCAAGACCCCTGGAAAATATCAAGTTTTCTGCTGCTCACTGGCACACAATTGACTCTCATAAATCGATGCAAAGTGAAAAGAATGATTGGCTAGAGCATCCTAGCATGATTCCTCAATCTCAAAAAGTAACCTTGGAAGACTCGACTCACAAAAATCAAAGCCCTCAAGCCACATTTAAAAATTGGGCTAAAGCGATCAATACCCGCTCTCAAGGTTTACCTCTATGCCCTCAATGCCAATGTCCTACACCTCCGGGAGAAATTCAACGTTGGTCAGTATGTGCAATTTGTGCTACTAAACAGTGGTCATCAAGTTAAATTTTAATTATTTCATAATTTTAATCCCTTAAATGTAATTTAAAAGACAAAAACATTAATTTCTATATTAAGTCGGTGGCTAAAAATTTTTGATAGTTTTTTTAGTCTATCTTTATGAGCTTTGAGGCAAAATCTTTTCCATTAGTGGGTTTAAATATCATATATTTTACTTCGATCTGACTTACCTTTTAACTTGATCCCTATCAAGTTTACTGAGATAATGTATGAATTAATACATTTTCTCTTGCTGAATTTTACATAAATGTTTCTGTTTATAAAGCAATTATAAAAATAATATAAATTTTATTTAATTGATAGGGATATTCAGAATCTAGATATCACAATGGATTTAATAGGTTAAAACCGCAAATCACTGGGATTCAAAATATTTAAGATAGACTCAATTAAATTTAGGAAAATTTTTTATGAAACCCACTGTAGTTTGTCGTAATTGTCGATACTATTTGCCAGAAGGGAGACGTGGTGGTGTTTGTCAAAAGTTAACAACACCAGTTGAAAGTAATTGGAAAGCTTGTTCATTAGCTTCATCTCCTTTTAGTAAATCCTGGGAAAATATTGAAAGTATCGCTATCTGGAATCAGCAAATCGATCAAAATTTGGAAGTAGTTAGTTTTACCTGAAATCCAAGTTAAAAGCTTTTTTTCTTTGATTTTTAAAGAGATTGTTTGATATCCTTGCTATGAAGACAAGGTTTATATCCAATTTTTTTAGATCAACTAACTGACAAAGTTTGAGTTAGTTAATATGATAAGTATAAGTTAATATCTGAGTAAAAAAAAGCTAAATTTTTATCCTTACCTTACTGGACCGTTTCATCTAAAATAGTGCATTAGGCTTTTCGATAATCACCTTATCACTCGGTCATCTCAATCCTCCACCCCCCCCATTTTCTAATACACATTTTTAGATGAAACAATCAACTACCCTGAAGTGCAGAGAAAATAACGCCTAGCTAAATAGTATCGACCTCTGCTTGAATGGGAAAACTCAGAGACGCAACTATTAACCAAAAACCTTGTTAAACCTATCCATTTCCTTGATTTTTGAGATTTTGAACGCTCAAAAATCAACTTAAATCTGGTAAGATATAGGAAAAAATGCCTTTTGGAAACAGTTCGGTAGATTTTAGCTGCCAGGCGAAGTTAGCTCGGATACCAGCACTACCCTTCTGAAAACGATTCTTCTGTTATCAAAGGAGAAGAAAGGTCTCGGACGCGCTAGTTCTTTAAGGATTAGCTTTGCAGCTCATCTGCCTTTACTGTTACGGTAATGCCATACTATTATCAAAGATGTTCAGTGATGAATAGATTTGATAAGGTTAAATGTTGCACAAGTAAGCCGACTCAACGGAAGAGGAAGCCTAAAGTGATATTAGAATTCTGCTGTCTTTAGGCCGGGGAGAACCTCAGTCTAAGGTAACCAAGGGTATCTACGAAAGTCTGGAGGTCGTTTTTCTAGGAATGCTTTTTTACCTTCAGCTCCTTCCTCTGTCATATAGTATAAAAGAGTGGCATTACCAGCCAATTCTTGTAGACCAGCTTGCCCATCACAGTCAGCATTAAAAGCCGCTTTGAGGCAACGAATAGCGATCGGGCTTTTTTCCATAATTTCTGAAGCCCACTTAATGCCCTCTATCTCTAGTTCCTCTATAGGTACAATACAGTTCACCAAGCCCATTTCCAAGGCTTCTTGAGCTGTATACTGCCGACAGAGGAACCAAATTTCCCTTGCCTTTTTCTGACCTACAATTCTAGCTAAATAGCTGGCCCCAAAACCACCATCAAAGCTACCTACTTTAGGTCCAGTTTGACCAAAAATTGCATTGTCAGCAGCAATAGTTAAGTCACAAATAATATGCAAAACATGACCCCCCCCAATAGCATATCCAGCAACTAAAGCAATGACAACTTTGGGCATGGAGCGAATTAAACGTTGTAAGTCCAATACATTCAGTCTTGGTACTCCAGCCTCATCAACATAACCTGCTGTACTTCTTACGCTTTGGTCTCCACCAGCACAAAAAGCATACTTACCGTCCGTGTGAGGTCCAGCACCTGTAAACAAAACCACTCCAATATTTGGATCTTCACGAGCATCAACAAAAGCATCATAAAGTTCAAATACAGTTTTAGGACGAAAAGCATTGCGTTTGTGGGGACGATTAATAGTTATTTTGGCAATTCCATCAGTTTTGTGGTAAAGAATATCGCTATACTCTTTAACAATTTGCCACTTTATTTGTAAAGGCTGATTACTCATATTTTTTAGAAGTTGATAGAGATTTTGTTTTCACCAGATTACCTAAATAACACGGGAGCATGAAAGCCATCGTCTTTTAAGGGATGGATGAAAGGCGAGGAGTCGGATTTTAATCCGATGTATTTTATTTGACCGAAAAGCCACATTGAAGGCCCCCGTATTTTAACCGGTGGATGAAAACAACCGAGTCGTTTAGACTAGACAACTAAATTTGTATTGTGCTATTATTACTCACAATAAAGCCATCCAACCCTCGTTTCAAATGTACTCTTGCCAGCAAGTTTTAGTAGGTAAAAATCCCGAATTAATTGCTATCTTAACATTCTTATGCGAAGAGTCTCACAAGCTAACTAACATGGGAATATATTATGGTCGGCAATTATTTTTTAAGTCTCACAAAACTCTGGGTAAGTTTGACTTGGAAAAAGTTTATAAACACAACTATCATTACAAAGTTTTATATTCTCAAGCAGCACAACAAATATTGAGAACTGTAGCTGAATCATTTAGGTCTTATTATGGTTTAATTAAGGCCTATAGTGAAGGAAAAGTATCAGACAGACCAAGTATTCCTAAGTACAGAAAAAAAGGGGGAATGGCTACAGTTAGTTACCCCAAGCAAGCATTAAAACTTAAAGATAATCAAATTAGAGTCCCACTAGGGAATACCTGTAAACGCTGGTTTGGAATAGATAGCTTTTTAATACGAAAGCCTAGTAATCTAGCATTCTCTACTCTCAAAGAACTGAGGCTATTACCGAGAAACAAATGTTTTTATTGGGAATTTGTCTATGAAAAAGAAGTAGTAATTAAACCTCAATTAAATCAAGAAAATGTATTAGGGATAGACCACGGTTTAAATAATTGGTTGACCTGTGTATCTAATGTAGGAACAAGCACGGGTTGTAGATGGTAAACATCTCAAATCAATGAATCGTTGGTACAACAAACAAGTATCAACTATCAAAGAAAATCAACCGACTGGATTTTGGTCAAATAGACTAGCTTCTATTACTGAAAAGCGTAACCGTCAAATGCGTGACGGTATAAATAAAGCAGCCAGAATAGTAATTAATCATTGTGTAAAAAATTCTATTGGTACAATTGTATTTGGTTGGAATAAAGGTCAGAAAAATCAAATAAAATTAGGAAAAAAAAGTAATTCAGAATTTGTACCAATTCCCACAGCTAGACTGAAAGAAAGAATAGCTCAATTATGCTCTGAGTATGGGATTATATTTATAGAAACTGAGGAAAGTTATACAAGTATAGCTTCGTTTTTAGATGGTGACGATCTGCCTATTTATGGTGAAAAACCCGATGATTGGAAACCGTCAGGAAAAAGAATCAAGCGTGGTTTGTATAGAAGTAGTAATAATTGGTTAATTAATGCAGACTGTAACGGGGCTGCAAATATAATTGCAAAAGTAAGCAGAAGGCTAAGGTTAAACTTAAGCCAACTGTGTAGGGGCACTTTGACTTGTCCCCAAAGAGTGTATCTTTGGTCAGCTAAGAAGAAACGGAGCAACACGGATAAATCGCTGTTGCGTAGTATCTGCTTAGAATCCCCGTGACTTGAGTCCGGGGAGTAGTCAATAGATATCTAACAGCTTTATTTAACTAATCTCAAACCTGATTATCTCTATTTACTGTTATATCACCTATTTTTTAGTCAATCCTTTGATATCCTGCTTATGTTGAACTAGCATTTTTTTGTTGTACTATGGTTGATAGATTTAAGTTTTCTCCCGTCCCAGGTGAACTACGACCGATAGCAATGAATAAGTGGCTGAGGACTTATACTGATGATGAACCTCAGACAAGGAAATATTTTCCTTCTGT
>NZ_CEZPJD010000318.1:0-8755 GCF_983059655.1 Okeania sp. | reverse complement strand
ATCACCAGTGGAAGCATTACGAGTAACACAGTTGCAGATGTGGCAGCAAGGCGGGGAGTATCATTCTCCCTATTATTGGGCTGCATTTACATTGCAGGGTGAATGGCAGTAATGTCATTTCAGTGATCAGTTATCAGTTATCAGTTATCAGTTATCAGTTATCATTTATCATTTATCATTTATCATTATATCAGTACCTCTGCTTCGATATTATATCATACAATTATATTGCTTTTATAGATTCTAAATAGAAAAGTAACTATGGCTAATAGAATGACAAATGCTAAAAATAGCCAATTTGAAACAATATTACTAGGGTGTAGGGCATCATTCGCTTTCACTCTATTAAGCAGCACTCTAATATTTTCAACTCCAGCTCTCAGCGTTGGAAAAAAAATAGGGCAGCCTACAGAGAAAGCGTTGCAGTCTCAAATACAACTATTTCCGCAAAGTACAGCTAAAATTTTCAGGGGAGCGATCGCTAAATGGGAAGAAAAATTATCTCTATTTTTATATAGCAAAGTTGCCAAAGCAGATAATATTAGTGAGCAAGCTGAGGGCTTTCTTTATATTGGAAATGTTTACAGCGACCTAGAGGAAAACCAATTAGCTATAGAAAATTACAACCAAGCTCTACAACTGTTTCGACAGATAGGAAATATCTCTGGGGAAGCAAGTGCCCTCACGGGTCTTGGTAATATTCACAGAAACTTAAAAATAAATAAATTAGCCATAGAAAATTACAACCAGGCTTTGCCACTATTTCGTCAGATCAACAATTCTGGTGGAGAAGCAATTGCCCTCATGGGTCTCGCTATTGTCTACAGAAACTTAGGAGAAAACAGATTAGCTGTAGAAAATTACAACCAAGCTTTGCCACTATTTCGGGAAATAGATGATATTGATAGAGAAGCAGAAGTTCTGACTGGAATTGGTGATGTCTATAAAAACTTAGGAGAAAACAGATTAGCTGTAGAAAATTACAACCAAGCCTTGCCACTATTTCGGGAAATAGATGATATTGATAGAGAAGCAGAGGTTCTGACTGGAATTGGTGATGCCTATAGAAACTCAGGAGAAAAAAAATTAGCCCAAGAATATTATAAGCAAGCTTTACCATTGTTACGGCAGATCGGCAACCTCCCTGGAGAAGCCATTGTCCTCACTAGCCTTGGTCATACCTACTCTAACTTAGGAGAAAAAAAATTAGCTCAAGAATATTATAAACAAGCACTCCCCCTATTTCGCCAAACAGGCGATCGCCGTGAGCAAGCCACAAACCTCTACAATATAGCTAGTATTAAATATAGCCAAGGCCACCTGATTGAAAGCCTACCAATTATAGAAGAATCTCTGGCAATTGTAGAAGATATCCGCACTAAATTTGATAGTCCAGAACTCCGCACATCCTACTTTGCTAGCGTACAGGATAGATATAAATTCTACATCAAACTGCTGATGGAACTTCACCAACAGCAACCCAAGCAAGGCTTCGATGCTAAAGCTTTTCATGCAAGTGAACGTAGTCGCGCTCGTACTCTCCTCGAACTCCTGACAGAAGCTGGTGTCAATATTCGTCAAGGAGTTGATTCGCAGCTTGTCAGACGAGAACAGGATCTGCAAAAACAACTCCATGTCATCGAAAAACGACGCATAGAATTATTGAGTGGGGAATATACTCCGGAACAAAAAGCTAAGATAGAAAAGACCAGAGACAAACTGATCGATCTATATGAACAACTCCGCACTCGAATTCGTACTACTAGCCCTAATTATGCAACTTTAACTCAACCTCAACCCTTCACTGTTAGACAGGTTCAACAACAGGTACTTGATGATGAAACCTTACTCCTACAATATTCTCTCGGTAAAACACATAGCTATTTGTGGGCAATAACTAAAGACAGCATCCATAGTTATCAGCTCCCTCCCCAAGCAAAAATAAAAGCTGCTGCTATAGAGTTAATGATTGCAATGACAAACCGACTGGAACGCAACGACATCATAAAAATTGATAACGCAACTGATAATCTGACAGAAATTATTCTTCAACCCGTTGCCGATAAATTAAACAAAAAACGTCTATTAATAGTGGCTGATGATTTATTACAATATATCCCTTTTGCTGCTTTATCTCAACCAGGCACTACAACAGAAAGTAATAGTTATCAACCTTTAATTGTCAACCACGAAATAGTAAATCTACCCTCTGCTACTACTATTGCGACTATTCGCAGTGAAACCAAATCTCGGAAACTTGCCCCGAAAAAAGTTGCTATTATTGCCGATCCAGTATTTAGCCCTAGTGATGCTAGAGTCACAGGAGAAACTATAACGGCATCCACAACTGAATCTCGCAGTCGTGCTTTTCCCCCAGAGGCTCAACAAATAGATAGGGCAGCCAGAGATGCAGGTATAAAATGGGACAGACTACCCGGTACTCGCACTGAAGCAGAAGCAATTTTAGCAATAGTACCAGAAAACGAACGCATTTATAGCTTTGATTTTGAGGCTAACCGAAATATAGCCACCAGTGAGGAGTTATCTAGATATCAGATTGTACATTTTGCAACTCATGGTTTTGCTAATAGTAAGCAACCAGAGTTATCAGGAATAGTCATGTCGTTAGTGGATAGAAATGGTAATTGGCAAAACGGGTTCTTGAGACTGAATGACATTTTCAACCTTAATTTGCCAGCAGAGTTAGTAGTATTAAGTGCTTGTAAAACAGCATGGGGAAAAGATATTAAAGGAGAAGGGTTAGTAGGTTTAACAAGAGGATTCATGTATGCAGGATCAAAGCGGGTAGTGGGTTCGTTGTGGCATGTCGATGACGTGGCGACAGCAGAGTTAATGTCACAGTTTTATCAGGGAATGTTAGAGCAAGGATTATCTCCTGTCGAAGCATTACGAGATTCCCAGTTGCAGATGTGGCAACAAAATCAAATTAGTCCCTATTATTGGGCTGCGTTTACGTTACAAGGTGAGTGGCAGTGATTGTAGATAATTGAGGAAGTGTGGGAAGTGTGACAGATGGAGAAATAGGGAGATCTAGAAAGATTTAGCCATGGCGCTCAGATGGAACAATTTTTTTATACCGAATTTAGCTGATACAAATTTGATAAATGTTTGTTACAAATTGAAAAAGTACATGATTTTCAGCTCTTCATGCTCAAAGAGGAGCGCATTTTTAGCGCATATAGCGCTGTGCGCAGCTCATTTGGCAGTAGGCAATAGCGGTCGGACCCCGCGCCGCCGACAGCTCGCTTGCGGAACGCCGACTCCTGTGAGGGAATGCTGACCAACAGAGGCAGTAGGGGGGATAAAAAGCTTATTATATAAAACTTTTAGCTATTAGACACCTCCTGAAATTTGTAAAGCAAGCCAGCGCACATTGCTATACAAAAAAAATATCCCCTACTCCCCTTTTCCCCTCCTGGAAAGGGTTAGGGGTGGGGACCCTACTCCTTAAAAAAGACTTTTTCAGCAAACCCTAGTTAGGAACAGACCAAGATCGCACTTTACCCAATGTCACAGGCATCAAGTCAGATACATCAATAGTAAAACGATATACTTTCTTTGCCCTGCTAGTGTTATCTGGATTAAAAAACTTGAGCTTCACATCCCAACAGCTGCTACCATAACGACAGAAAGGACTTTTTTCTACTTCTATACTGTGCAACTCCATACCAACTGCTACTGCTTCAGAAATAGAAGCTGTTGCTTGAAAAGCATTTGTCGCAGCAAAGTTGAGGGCGCGATCGCGGTCTGCTTGTCCCAAGTTGCGGAATTCATAATAAACCCGTTGCAGAAAACTTCTGAGAGATTTTCGTACTGCCTCCTCCTCCGCTTCTTCTCGCTCTGCACTTACTGATGCGATAGCACTATCAATCAGCATATTCACTGTCCAACCATACATTCCTCTGGGACTGTATATTTTCACCACGGGTAGAATTTGCCCAGAAAATAATTTCACAGTTTCGTCGCTTAACCTACCAGTAATGCTGACTCTTTCGATGTAACCTTCATTGTCTTCTGACTCAACCTGTCCTGATATCATATTTTGCAGAGTTTCATAAATATCCTCAGCAAATGCGCCTACAGGTTGGAGAACATAAATAGGAGTTAATTCTATACTTAATATCCAGATTAAAGATTTGGCTTCATATAAATTAATATCAAGATAATCTGCCATTTGGGTGGCATCATAAGGGTTCGCAGGAGCTTGAACTCCTGAAATAACTGTTGCTGGCATCAACTGTTTAAATGAATCGCGCCTTGCTTCTGTGCCAAAATCATAACCCACTGTCCCCAAAGCATAAATTTTGTTGGAAGTAGCACTGGGCATAATACCATTAGTAGGTTGAGCGATCGTTGTTGGGTCGTTACCTTTTTCTGTTGAGTTTAATACCCTGCTGTCTACACGTTGTTTACCATTGGTTGGGGTTTGAGTCCCCATCAAATTTTTACTCCTTCCTTCTTCAATGACTTTTAACTCTGATGAGGCAGTAATATTTGTTTGAGTATTTGTCAGCTTCTCCCTACTGTCTCCCACTTTGAGAGAAAGAGGTGATATAGCATTTTCCTTTGCAGCAACTACAGATACTTCATCTCTAACATCTTCTGATATTACCTCTGCTGTAGAAACTTCCACTACTGCTAACTGCTTTCCTGTCAAAAGTTGAAAAGCTCCGGCAATATTAAGCTTACCTAACATACAGCGTTCGACTTCTTCAGTATCTTCCAAAGTACAGGGAATGGCACTATTTGTTAATGCTGCTTGTATTGCTTCTGCATCTGGAGTTGCTCCTTGCTGCAATTGCAAACTCATTAGAAGTGCTGAAATACCTGTTACCATTGGTGCTGCACAACTGGTACCTTTATTACGAACAGTTTCTTCTGTTCCTGGTTGAGCGCCAAGAATATTTTCTCCGGGAGCAATAATACCTTGTTTTTGGTACTGCCCACCCCAGTTACTAAACTTGAATATTTGACCATTATCTTTCATTGCCCCTACCGACATTACTCCAGGCAAGATAGCGGGAAGACACCAACATTCGCCTTTATTGTTTCCAGTCGGAGCGACGATTAAAATATTATTTTCTAGAGCTTGACGTACTGCTTTTTCCAGTAGTTCGTGAGCAACGCCAGTTTTGCTAGGGCGACAGGCAGCACAGTGAATAATATTTGCCCCTAGATCTACAGCTAGGTTAATGCCACGAGCTAAGTTTATAGGATCGACGTAATAATCATTACCATAACCTATAGGAATATTAATTCCTCGACATTTGTAAGCAATACCTTCGACAGGAGTACCTGGTTGTCCGAAAATGTTACTAAAAACATGGGTGGCGTGAAAAGCTGCTCCAAGGACTTCTCTGGTTAGTTTGTCTGGGATAGCCTCCTTGAGTTTTGCCTCTCTCACCTCATTTTTTTCATCCGAATTTTGAATTTCTCGGAAAATGTCTATATATTTGGGGTCAAATTCTATTGGTTGTTGCCAATAAGAGTTGATTTTTGCGACGTTAGCTCCTTGAAAGCAACCTCTATCTAGATCTGCAGCTCCATCTAGGAGAACTACAGTGATGCGGGGATCGCCTCTGGTGTGCGTCCACAGTTCTTTTAGTCCAGGGATATCTGCAAAATCTGGCACAATTTAAAGTTAAATTTTAATTATATTTTCAGATTGAGTATACACCTAAATATATACTGTGAGAATATTGTTGGGGAAAAAATTTAATAATTCATGACTGACGCACTTGCAACATATTTTTGTCCGAAGTAAGTTATTAAGGTTTAGCAATCTCAAATCCTAACTAGTTTTTCATACCTCACGCGTAAGTCCAGTCCTTGTTAAAATAGTATAGGAGAGAACAGTAGGAAAAACATTTCCCTGTCTAAAGATAATTATAAGTCCTAACCTATCTTTGCACTATTGCTATAATAATTAAATTGAATGTATAGCCAGGAATCATAAATATGAGATTGCCTAAACAAACACCTCCAGTGAAAAGACCCCATCTAATTTCTCCTAGTCTAGCAGTAGACGTGGTTCATGGTCGCGGTGAAGACCTAGCAACAATTCGTATGGACTTGACGCATGGGGCTAATTATAACGACCCAGCCCACTATAATTATCCGGCTTACAATCAGATCAAGTTCTCTGGTTGGGGTTTATGAGAGTCATCTGCACTTGTATAGTCGGGCGATCGCTAATCTTGAAAAAATTTATAATGTTGTAAAATAAGGATAATTATGTCAGAAAAGCAAACATCTCAAGATTCTCAAAAATTAAGTAACAGCGAAAAACAAGATATACCTGAACAAGAACAAATATCTACGACACAGGCAACTGGTCTGGAAGACTACGCACATTGGATAAGGGTGTATAAAGACCATAAGAGGGAAGGCGATCGATCTTTCCGTCGCGGACGCATTTGGGCTTGATATCAAATCAGGAAGGCAGTTATGCTGAGGGCAGAAGGCAGAAGGGAAAGAAAGGTTTAAAGGAAGAAGGTTTTTGATGATTAAATTATCAAAACATGATATTACTTACTATCTTCCAGTTGAGAACTTTTAACTTCTTCCTTTTTCCCTCTTCCTTCTTAAATAAATCAAAAATCATGGCAGATATTAAGAATCTATTAAACCAATTAGCCTCCCAAGAAGCACAGTTAAATAATATTCAATTTCTAGCACCTTGTGTGGGAGGTGGGCGAGTTAAAACAAGAGTAGCAGGAATAGTTTATACCTTTCAAACTCAACCTAAAAAAATTGAAGGTTGGGGAATTTTTCAGCCAATTAATGATCAAACAGCAAGATTTGTAGAAGAGCCAAGTTTACCTCAATTAGAGGAATATTTTCAACTTTTAAAACCTCTCAGATTATTCCTTGCCTGTCAATTAAAAGGGCAAAAATGGCTGGCATATCCAACTAATGAATCTGATGCTAAACAACGTTTTGGTTTTGCTAAACCTATAGTAGTTCATCTAGTAACAGAAGGAGCTATGTTTGAGCCAATAATTGCCAGATTTGATGGTAGTTCCTGGTGGTTTGAAGATATAGATCGCCGTGCCGATCCTTTTGTTGCGGAACAGTTGCGGAAGGCGTTCAAAAATATTACGCCACCCAAGGAAGTCAGGTTTAAGGGGATAACCCCAGAAATGAAAACAGTTTATGACTTAGTAGCGCGACAAAAAGAAGAATTTATGAAGCAAGTACAACAGCAAAGGGATGAGAAACAACTGCGTGAAGCGTTAGAAATGGGAGGAGGTGAATTACAGAATTTTCGCGATCGCTCTACTTATTGGCAAGTAGAATGGGTGACAAGGGATGGGGAGCGCCATACTTCTGCTATTGATAAAAATGATTTGACTGTCGTGAGTGCTGGTATTTGTCTGAGTGGGGGCGATCGACATTTTGACTTACAATCTTTAGTGGGTGTTGTTGAGCAGAGGTATTAAAGAAGGAAGAAGGAAGAGGGAAGAGGGAAGAGGGAAGAAGGAAGGAAGGAAAGACCGAAAAAGGAAGGAAGGAGAAAAATTATGCTTCTAATTTGGTAAGGATTCAGGTCTAAGAGCGATCGCTTCGGTGGATTCTCAGAAGGGAAATTCAAGAAGATTAGTTCCCTTGATAAAAAAAACAAACCTTGGTAAAGTAAAAGCATGAGTCAATCACAGCCCCCAGCAAATCGTAAACGCCTCAACCAGTTGTCAAAGGAAGAACTGGTAGAAATGTTGTTGACTCAACAGAAACTAATCGAGAAACTGCAAAAACAAATTGATAAATTAAAACAGAGTCAAAACTTAGACAGTAAGAACTCCTCCAAACCCCCATCAACCGATCTACTGAAAAAATCAGAAAAGGCCAAGGCTAAAGAAGAGTCTCCAAGTTCTGAAGAAAAGAAGAGGCGACCAGGAGAACAAATAGGCCATGAGGGTAAGACTCGTAAAGGGATAAATATGCTGGTGTTCTCAGTAGTGATGATCTAAGTGTTTATAATGGCTATCCAGTAATGGCTCAACAGAAGTGTTTAGCTCATCTACGTCGCCATTTTCAACGATTGATTCAACTACCAGGGCTATCAACAGTATTAAAATAATTGGACAAAGTGAGACACAATTAGACAAATACTCTGTGGTATACTAGATTTATGTCTAATTTATTAACTATATATGAAACAGCAGGACTGCGCGCTTAGTGCCAACAGCTCTAATAATCATGAAATCCTTTAAAACTAAGTTAAAACTTAACAATTACCAAAAAACCATACTTGCCAAACACGCAGGAGTTGCACGTCATGCCTATAACTGGGGGTTAGCAACTTGTATTACTGAGTACGAAGAAACTAAAAAACACCCCAGTGCAATTACCCTGCATAAACGTTTAGTAGCGGAAGTCAAATCAATTAATCCCTGGTATTATGAGGTATCTAAATGTGCCCCTCAACAAGCCTTAAGGGATTTAGACAGAGCATTTAAAAACTTTCTAACTATTCGGGGACGTGGATTTCCAAAATTTAAAAAAAAAGGTAGAAAAGACAGCTTTTACTTAGAAGGAAGTATTAAGATTTTCCAAGGAAACTACATACAATTACCCAGAATAGGAATAGTAAAAACATACGAAATTTTACCCTCTGTACCAGTAAAAAACGTCAGAATATCAAAAAAAGCAGATAATTGGTACATAAGTTTTAAATATAATTTTGAATCCAAACCAACAGAAAAAGTAGGAGAAACTATAGGTGTAGACATAG
>NZ_CEZPJD010000317.1:0-8770 GCF_983059655.1 Okeania sp. | reverse complement strand
GCTCACTAAAAGCAATAGCTGAAGCGCTGAAGCGCTGACGGCTGAATGCTTACCTAAAACCCCGTCTTTTAGGGGGAAATATTTTTGGAGAGAAGATCAAATCACCGTTACAAAAATAACTTCTGACTTCTGACTTTTAACTTCTGACTTCCTTAACCCTGTTCCCTATTTTCTAAAGATTTATATTGCTATATTTCAAGCTTAATATTTAAAAAATTATTCAGTTATGTCAAATATACTCGAACAAGCAAAAATAGCTAGTCAAGAAAAAAATTGGTCTTTAGTTAATCTGTATTTACAGCAATTTTTCTTAGCATCTCAAAATACTCGTGTTAATTTGTTAGAAAATTCTCATTTAGATGTGGTTCTCGACCTAGCAATAACAGTTCTAAAAAATGGAGATTTTCAAGAAACATGGGATATTAATAAACTATTTAAACAAATTGGTAAACCAGCGATCGCTCCGTTAATTGAAATTATTCAGGATGAGAATTTAGATCTAGAAAAACGTTGGTTTGTCGCTCGGATATTGGCAGATTTTAACAGTGATGAAGTTCGAGAAGTTCTGAAAAGTGTAATTATTAGTTCTGAGGCGGAAGATTTACAAGAAATAGCAGCAGATACTTTGGCAGTTTTGGGAGATTCAGCAGTTGATATTTTAACAGATTTATTGGCAAACCCAGATTCACGACTATTAGCAACAAAAGCTTTGGCAAAAATTAATTCTCCTAGCACTATCACACCATTATTAACTGTAGTAAAAGACGATGATGATGAAGTTAGAAAGGCTGCAATTAATGCCTTGAGTAACTACTATGATTCTCGTTTGCCGATTGTCTTAATTTCAGCTTTAAAAGATACAGTAGCTCAAGTTAGAAAAGAAGCAGTAATAGGGTTGAGTGCTTATGCTAATTTAGACGAAGAATTAGGTGTGGTGAAGTTGCTACAACCTTTACTGTGGGATATTAATTTTGAAGTTTGTCAACAAGTGGCGATCGCTATGGGAAAAATCGGTACAGATACAGCAGCAATGGCTTTATTTGAACTGTTACAAACCACTAATGTTCCAGTTTTTTTAAAGTTGGATGCGGTGCGTGCTTTAGGTTGGGTTGAAACTCAAGTATCTGTGGAATATCTACAAAGTTTACTCGGAGATAATTGCTTAGTTGCAGTAGAATATCAGCCACAAATTGTGAATGAGATTATTACAGCATTAGGTAAAATTGAGCGTCAAGAATTAAAGCCAAAAGCTACAGAAATTTTGATTGAATTTCTCAGAAGTAATAATTCAGTTTTAGAAAGCGTCCGTGTCAAAAATTCTTTAGTTTTAGCATTGGGATATTTGGGAGATATTCGCGCTCTAGATTATCTCATTCAGTTATTAGAAGAAGATGATGCTAGTATTAGGCTTCATTGTATAGCAGCATTGAAACAATTAAATCCAGAAAGAGCATATCAACAACTTATTTATTTATCTCAAAAATCCAACATAAATTCTGAGTTAAAAATAGGAATAGCTACAGCTATTGCTGAATGGAATTATTGAAATAGCAGTCAGCGGTCAGCATTTTCCGTACCGGAATGCTCCGCAAACAGCAGTCAGCAGTCAGCATTCAGCTATAAGTTATTAACTTATTATCTTGGAAGAAAGAATTAGTATTTAAGGGAAATAAAAAATTAAGACTTTTTTTCTTTTTTATCTTTGATGCTTAGAGACTTAAAACCTCCATTATCTTTTTATTTTGGGTTTAATACCCCACCTTCTACAGGTTATTTACAATTTGGTTGGGGTTTGTAGACAAGAAGTGGCAGGTCGTTGACTATCCCCATCTATTTTTTCTTCCTTATTCATTCTTCCTTCTGAGTCAAAACTATGCTATTGTATCATAACATGAGGTATAGTTTGCCCCTATGTTTTGCTCTAATTCCAGGGATAACTTAAAATCCTGAATCCCCTATTAATAAAATGAAATACTGGAAATCAGGTAAACAATTACAAAATGGCAAATATATAATTCAAGACTTGCTTGGTATTGGCGGTTTCGGTATTACTTACCGTGCTTTAGAGCAAAGCTCTAATCAACTAGTTGCGATTAAAACTCTCAATTATCGAGTACAACGTAAACCAAACTTTGACAAATATCAAGAAAACTTTTTAAATGAAGCCTTATGTTTAGCAAAATGTAGTCATCCCAATGTTGTAGAAGTTCACCGCATTTTTAAAGAAAATAAATTATGGTGCATGGTGATGGAATATATAGATGGGGATGACTTAGGAATTTATCGTGAAGAACAAGAAGGAATTATATCAGAAAGTGAAGCAATACATCTAATTAAACAAGTAGGAGAAGCACTAACATTTATACATAATCAAGGATTTTTGCATCGGGATGTTAAACCTCAAAATATTCTCCTACGCCGAGATACTTTAGAAGCAGTATTAATTGATTTTGGTTTGGCACGAGAATTTAATAGTGGCAGCGTACAAACTCATACAACTGATAGTACATTATATTTTGCACCAATTGAACAATACGAAAGACGAGCAAAACGGGGAGCTTTTACCGATATATATGCTCTAGCAGCAACCCTATACGTTTTATTGACAGGTGAAATGCCTACACCAGCAAAAGTCAGGCAAGAAGGAAAAATACCATTAATTCCACCAAAAAAATATAATTCCCAAATTAGCGATCGAGTCAATAATGCAATTATTCAAGGCATGAAATTAGAGCCAGAAGAACGACCTCAATTTGTTGCTGAATGGTTAACTTTATTATCACCAGTACAAGAATTTTTTATAACTAATTCCCCTTCAACTGTACCAGTAACTCTGCCAATAATTACAGACACTCCTTCAGAATTACTAACTGTTGATTCTAGTTTTGAACTCGAATTGGAAAGCTTTAAATTTGAATCTTTAAAAATCAAAATTAGCCCAAAATGCGAAATAATTGAAAATATAAAAGAGCAACGAGAAACTCAACAATTCATTGAAAATATTGCCAATAATATTTTTCTAGAAATGGTATCTATTCCAGGCAATACTTTCTTGATGGGTTACCCAAAAAAAACAGCAGAAAAATGGGAAACAGAAACCCCACAACACAAAGTTACAATATCACCTTTATTTGTTAGTAAATATCCTATTACTCAAAGGCAGTGGCAAGCAGTGATGGGCAAAAATCCAGCTTACTTCAAAGGAGAAAATAGACCAGTAGAAATGGTATCTTGGTATAACGCAATTGAATTTTGTCGTCGGCTATCTGCTCAAACTGGAAAAACTTATCGGTTACTATCAGAAGCAGAATGGGAATATGTTTGTCGAGCAGAAACAACTACACTATTTTACTTTGGTAATAATCTAATAACTGACCTAGCAAACTATAATGGCGAAGAAGCTTATGCCTGTTCATTACAACAAAATTATCGCGAACAAACAACAGATGTAGGTAGTTTTCCACCCAATGCTTTTGGATTATACGATCTTCATGGCAATGTCTGGGAGTGGTGCGCCGATCCCTGGCATAATAATTATCAGGGCGCTCCTTCAGATGGTAGTGTGTGGGAAAAAGACGGCAATTATAACTACAGAATTTTGAGAGGAGGAGGATACTTAAACTATTCTAAAGGTTGTCGTAGTGCCAATAGAAATTGGAAAACTCCCAGAAGTAAGTATAAGTCAGTAGGTTTTAGAGTGGCAGTTTCTCACCCTGTTTCCATAGTCATCTCCAGATAAAAAAGGAGTAGGAAGTAGGGGGAAATAATTGATTATTTATAGCGCTGTGCGCAGCTCATTTGGCAGTAGGGGAGATAAAAAGCTTATGATATAACCTACATTCCGCACGACAAAATGTAATATAAAGACAAGTAGTCAATAGTCAGTAGTCAGTAGTCATTAGGAAATGATGTGCAGCTTATGTCTGGTTTGATCTTGTATTTATACTTAATATTTTCCTGAAATTTTGACTCATGAAAAAGGTCAATAACGATGATTTATACAGTGTAAATACTTGCCAAGTCATCATTATTCATCCTACTTTTAATGCTACACTCTTGACGTGCGGAATGTGAGATATAAAATTTTAGCTATTGGACAGTTCCTGAAATTTGTAAATATGCCAGCGCACATTGCTATATGTACAATAATTGATTTTATTTTGAATTTTCACGCTTATATCTAAATAGTCATTGCCAAATCTTTCTAAATTATCTTTCTTCCGGGCCTTCTAAATTCTGACTCCTGAATTCTGACTTCTGGCTCCTGATTATCTTTTTATTTTGGGTTTAAGTCCCCATCAATTTTTCTTCCTTCTTGCTTCTTCCTTCTTCAAATAAGTTTAAATTTTATTGAAAAAAATTAATTTTTGTAACTTTCAAATCCCCGACCGAGATTTTCAAGCTCTCCCCGCCGAAATATTTAGATAATATTTAGCAAAAATTTCAAGGGAGAGTTTGACCAAAAACTATCGCAAATATTAAGCCGGTTAAAAATTGCACATAGTATGGGACTTTATATTTTCTTTTGCGGGTTTAATACCCCACCGTTTAAACGGTGTTGAAAATTGTTTAGGGTTATAAGACACGTAGTGGCCGAGCATTAAATATCCATAAGTAATTTTCCTTTCTGCCTTTCGGTGCGGAATGCTGTTTGCACAGCATAGCTGCCTTCTTCAAGACTTAATCTGTGTCAGAAAATTAGTCATCAACAATATTAGCCCAATCAGGAAAAGAAGGAGGAAAGAAATTAATATCATAGTCCGACTCTTCCCACTCATGAACCCATAATGGCACAACTCCTACTCCTGTTTGAGGAGTTCTAGAGAATACCCTTTCCCCACATTCAACAATGTGAAATATCTGCTTGAGAGTATCTCCTAAATTAAGGGCTAAACTTAATAACTCATCCAATTCTGGACTAACTCGCTTCACCCTTGGTTTGTCCTCCTCAACCCATAGAAGTTTTAGGGACTTAAGAGACCTCGGACTTAGTTGACTTCGATAGTAAACCCGCTTAAGTTGGGCCACAGGTTCGAGACCTCTTTCTACCCGACGAATTTGCTGCAACCGGAGATAGTGCCACTCTGCCAAATGTTTTCGGTCTTCAGCAGGTATTTGCCCTTTTTTGGACGAGTGCTGAAAAGCGTATCTTGCACAGCTACATCCAAGATTAGCTAACAGATGGATTAATTCTCTCTCTTTAGGAGTTGCTTGTCTTCTTTCTGCAGTTCTTGTAATAATCCTTTTTCTTCGTGTAGTAGTCGTTGTGTCCATCATTTTTCGATAATATTAATCAGAACATAATACAAGGATAATGGAGGGTAGAACCCTAATTAGTAGCATAAAGTTCTACCCATCTGTGAATATCCAGTCTAATCTGTCTTTACTGTCTCAAGGAAGTTATTTCGGCCTTACTTATAGTTTATTCTCATCCATCTGTGTTTATGTTTTCTTCATTCCCATCTTCATCACGGCCTTCATAACTAGCAATCATACTCACTTCGATGCTAGCTTCATTAGATGACCTTAAACCCCAAGCTGTGGCCTTCGGTACTTGGCAAAATGTCAAGCCGGCGGAGGCTATTAACCCAAAAATGATAATATTCTGTTTCATAGTAGTAGATGAACCCTGTCTAGTGTTTTAGATAGACTCGCGATATTCTGCAACCTATAAAAAGTGGGTTGTTGCAAAAGACCTCTTGTCTTCCGATGAATCAGTCTGCAATTATAAAAGAAGCATAGGCACGACCTGATGGATCACAAAAGCCGGAAGTGAGGTGTTAGTAGTCTTATTACTATTTTCTCCCCAATCCTGCTATTTGGGATGTGGAGACTAAGCCATTAGGGAGTTAAACCATCAGGTAATTAGTCCATCTAGGAGTTATCCATCAGGGGCATCTACTTTATTTCATTTAACTATCAGGGTGTATCTCCATCTGCAGTTCTGAACTAGCTGTTTATTGTCCAAATAGACAGCTTTTTTTTGCGTTATTTTCTAGGATAGGAAGACAAAATTAGGAGAAGGGATAGAACTAAAGTCTTAAACTTTGAATCTGAGCTTTTTAACTTCTAGAACAGATATTAGGATCAAATATTCTCAGTCTGAAAAAAATTAATGGCCTTGAATTTTAATTGGGTTTCAACTTACTTTTTACATAGCTCTTATTCCTAAATTGAATTGTTATAAATTTATTGTACCCCTAGATATTTATGTAGCTGCACGGATAGGCGGTATCTAGGATATTTTTGAAGTAACTCTAAGACTAATGGTAATGTAAAATTACGGTTGTACCATTCTGGCTGGATAAAGACTGGAATATTATTATTTGCCAATAAAATTTTACTATAAAATTCTAACTCTTTACCAGTTTCTATTACTAATTTTATTTCTGAAGCCCTCATCCACATCTGTTTTACAACTGGATATTTAGGACTAATATGTTGTTTAGGGCTAAGGGTTATCCAAGTCTGAGGTGAAATTTCTTGCCAATAGCAACCTGAAGTTTCTATGGAAACTTGTCTGCCAGTAGCTTCTATTTTTTTAACTAGATGAGGTAACTGTTTATGGATAAAAGGTTCACCACCAGAAATAACAACTCTGGGAGAAAATAATTCATTAATTAATTCATCAAAAGTTTTAATTTTTCTTGGTAAATTAGTTCCTCCATCGGCATAACCAGTATCACAATAATGACACCCTACTGGGCAACCAGCAAGACGAATAAAATCTACTGGTGTACCTGCCCAATAGCCTTCTCCTTGAATAGTTTTTTGGAATGTTTCATGTATAGGAATTATGAGTTTTTCTGTCATGTTTGAGTTATAAATAGGGTTTGCTGAAAAAGTCGGCATTGCATAATTGTGGGATGATTTTATCAGAGAGGATCGACTATCATCCCCGTGTCTCCGTGTCTCCGTGTCGGTCTCAATCATCAGCTGATAGCTGCTAAGCATTCAGCTGTCAGCCGTCAGCTATCAGCTATTTGTTATTAATTCATTATCATACTAGAGAGGAATTATCCACTAAGGAGCATTAAAATTAATTAATGAAATTGGCTATAACCTCACCTCAGTTATTGCTTGCATAAGTTCAAAAGCTTCTATTAATGTCCTAACCTGAATGCGTAGTGCTATATCAGTTATCAGTTATCAGTACCTCTGCAATAAGAAGTAAGGAATGTTCTTTTTTTTATCCCCTTAAAAGAGGAGGATTTGGACCACAATTTTTCGGTAATTATTGAATGGAAAAACTAGAAAAATACCGAGAATAAATTAAAAAAGTAATTTCCTAATACGGGCAATACGAACTCGATTTAGAAGATGTCAGAACCGAATTAATTTTTCATCGGGAAGGAGACAATAATTTATTATTTAGGGTTTGTTGGCATAAAAGGAGACGAATTTATTGCTGTATTATGCACATGGATATTATAGACGAAAAAATCTGGATACAATACAACGGAACCGAGGTCGATATTGCTGAATAATTAGTAACATTAGGAGTTCTCAAACACGATATTTTTTAGGATTTCATTCCCCCTACATGAGACAATTTACCGAGTATGAGATACGTTAATTGGAGTCGCTATAAATCAAGAAATTTTGATTAATCTAATCAATTACAGGATTAAGTTTTTCCTTTTCAACAGTTACTTTTCTGGGAACCATAACGGCTAAAGCTAAAGGAACTACCTGGAAATGTGCTGGAGTATAAGTAACAATTTCCCCATCTGTATTAATGGGACGAGGTTTGCGGGTATAAACATTAAATACGGAACCAGAAAGGAAACGAAATCCAAAATTTTCTTGATATTTTCCTTGCCATATAGAAGGCAACATACCAATAAATTGCCAACAATATTTGATTTCTAAACTGTATAAGTCTAGCCTTTGGTCATCAATTGCAGCATCGTGAGCAATAGTCATACCACCTCCATAATGTTTGCCATTTCCTACCGCAACTTGCATAGTTTTAACTATTTTTGTTTCACCGTTGCAGTGAATTTCGGCAGTAAAAGGGCGACTTTTTAAAATCATTTTAGTGGCAGTAATAGCATAAGCTAATACACCCCATCGACGTTTGGCTTCTTTAGTTAAATTGTTAGTAATATCTACACTTAATCCGATACTAGCAACATTGAAAAAATATTTACCATTAACTACACCTAAATCTATATAACGTTTTTTCCCTGTAGCGATCGCTCGACAAGCTTCAAATAAAGAAATAGGAATTCCTAAAGTTCTAGCTAGATCGTTAGCAGTACCTAATGGTAAAATTCCCAATGGTAAACCTGTTTCTACTAGAGCATCTACTGCCAAGTTTAATGTGCCATCTCCACCACCAATAATTACCATATTTACTTGGTTTTTATAGTTTTGAATAAAATGGTTAAAATCCTGGGGAGATTCAGTTTCTTTACAAATAACTTCTAAGCCAAAATCTTGTAAATAATTTAAAGCTAAAGATAAGTTATTAGTAACTTTTCTAGCATTAGGATTAACCAATAAAAGAGCTTTTTTTGATTCAATATTTTTTGTATTCATATATATATATAGCAATTTTATTTGAGTTGAGAGATATGGTAAATTTTAGGGAACAGGGAACAGGGAATAGGGAATAGGGAAGAAGAAAAAAACGTATCATATGAATATAATAATTGATATATTCCATACTTTTAAGGAACACCTCAATTCTCACAACTGATTCCTGATTGCTATATATAGCAATTTTATTTGAGTTGAGAGATATGGTAAATTTTAGGGAACAGGG
>NZ_CEZPJD010000316.1:7525-8803 GCF_983059655.1 Okeania sp. | reverse complement strand
GACACAGACATATATTCAATGGTGCGTTACGCTGTCGCTAACACACCCTACTGGACTGTTTCAGCTAAAACTGTGCATTAGATTTTTGCCTATAATTCTCGTGATGGCAAGGTTTGACCCTTTTTTCCTAATGCACCATTTAAGATGAAACAGTCCACTACTGGACTGACTAAAAGTCCCCCAATTTTGGGGGATTTAGGGGGCAATGCCGATCGCTATTTAAAACTGCTGCAAAAAACGTAAGTCGCTGGCATAAACTCGCCGAATGTCATCTATTTGATGCAAAACCATGGCAAATCTTTCTACGCCGAAACCGGCGGCAAAACCTGTATATTTTTCCGGGTCATAACCTACTGCTTCTAATACGTTGGGGTCTACCATCCCACATCCCAATACTTCTAACCATTTGCCATTCCACTGCAAATCTACTTCTGCTGAGGGTTCGGTGAATGGGAAGTAGCTGGCACGGAAACGAATGGGTAGGTCTCCAAACATTTGTCTGAGGAATTCTTTGATGGTTCCTTTGAGGTCTGAAAATCTTAGTCCTTCGTCTACTGCTAATAGTTCGAGTTGATGGAATACTGCTGCGTGGGTGGCATCTACTGTGTCGCGTCGATAAACACGACCGGGAGCTATGACTCGGATAGGGGGTTCGTGGTTTTTCATATAACGGATCTGGACTGAGGAGGTATGGGTCCGCATTAAGTTACCGTCTGGTAGGTAGAAGGTATCTTGCATATCTCTGGCAGGGTGGTCTGGTGGTGTGTTTAAGGCTTCAAAGTTGTAGTAGTCGGTTTCCATTTCTGGACCTGTGGCTACTGTGTAGCCTAAGCCAATGAATATGTCTAGGGCACGGTCTATGAGGTTGTTGAGGGGATGGATTTTTCCTTGGGGACGATATACTCCTGGCATTGATACATCTAGGGTTTCGGCTTGGAGTTTGGCTGCTATTTCTGCTGTTTTGAGGTTTGTCCGCTTTTGCTCTAGGTTGCTCTGGATGGCTTGTTTGACTTGGTTGGCGATCGCTCCTACTTTTGGTCGTTCTTCTGGGCTGAGTTTGCCCATGCCTCCCAGGATTTTGGATACTTGGCCTTTTTTGCCGAGGTAGTTAATTCTTAGTTCTTCTAGTTTTTCTAGGTTTTCTGTTGTGGTGATCGCTTCTGTTGCTGTTTGCCGTAGTTCTGTTAGTTGGGTTTCTATTTCTGTTAGTTGGGTTGCCATAGTTTGTTATTTTTTTTGTGCTTTTAACTATAAGAATATTTTTGAGTTGAATAAATA
>NZ_CEZPJD010000316.1:0-7425 GCF_983059655.1 Okeania sp. | reverse complement strand
TAGTATGATTTGTTATTTTTTTTGTGCTTTTAACTATAAGAATATTTTTGAGTTGAATAAATAGTCATGCGTAGGGGCGAGTGACTCCCAATATAACTATTCTATCTGATTTTTTGTTAAAGTTCAACCTGATTTTTGAGTCGGCCGGTTTTTTTTTGGAGTGCTTCGCAGGATGTACTCGATCGAGGTGTTGGCGATAGTATGATTTGTTATTTTTTTTGTGCTTTTAACTATAAGAATATTTTTGAGTTGGCCGGGGTTTTCTTGGAGTGCTTCTCAGGATGTATTTGGTCGGGGTGTTAACGATTGAAACGTTTGTTCCAATCCCTTTGTCGATGAAGTTTTTGGTAGCTTTATCAAAATTTATCTAAAATCCAAAATAATTAGTCCCAAATAGCTCCACACTTGAACTTTCCATCATAAAATTGTGTTTGACGAATATGGCACTACCAGAATTGGGCACGGACATTTTTCAATCCTAAAACCCTTTTACAGTTCCCTATTCCCCATTCCCTGTTCCCTGTTCCCTGTTCCCTGTTCCCTGTTCCCTGTTCCCTGTTCCCTATTCCCTATTCCCTGTTCCCTGTTCCCTGTTCCCTAGCGCTATAATTCTAACTATTTTTTATTTTTCAAAAATCAATCAAAATGAAACTATTAATAAGTAACGACGATGGCATTTTTGCAGAAGGTATCCGGAGTTTGGCTAATGGTTTAGCAGCAGTAGGCCATGAAGTTGTTGTAGTTTGTCCTGACAAGGAACGTTCAGCCACTGGTCATGGTTTAACATTGCATCAACCTATTCGGGCAGAAATAGTCAAGTCAATTTTTGATGACACTATCACAGCTTGGGCCTGCTCTGGGACTCCTGCGGACTGTGTCAAACTAGCTTTATTTGCCTTACTAGAAACTCAGCCAGATTTAGTATTAGCAGGAATTAATCATGGTCCTAATTTAGGAACAGATATTTTATATTCCGGTACAGTTTCTGCTGCGATGGAAGGAGTTGTTCAAAACATTCCTAGTATTGCTTTTAGTCTTGGTAGTTATACTTCTAGAAACTTTGAAGTTGCTGTAAATTTTGCTCAAGATTTGGTGAAGAAAATTGACAATGAGCCTTTAGCTAATGCCATGTTACTAAATGTAAATATTCCAGCAGTTAAAGAAACAGAAATAGCAGGGGTAAAAATTACCCGTCAAGGAATTCGTCGCTATATAGATATATTTGAAAAACGGGTCGATCCACGAGGAAAAACTTATTACTGGCTAGCTGGAGAGGTACAGGAAGATGTGGAAGAAACCAACGATCGCTCTTCTGTGGAAAAGTTATCAACAGATGTCCAAGCAATACGTGAAAAATATATTACAATTACCCCCTTGCAATACAATTTCACCTATGGTAAACAACTAGGCTATCTCCAAAAATGGAAGATTGATAATTTTCGTGAATAGCTCACTTTTATGGAATAGAAATTAAGGCTACACTAGAAAAGAATAGGCAAGATAATCAAAATTGCAGATCAAAAAAACTCATCATAGGTGAGTAGTTAACAATTTCGTTGATTGAATAAAAATTTAAATATGAGCGCTCCCACATCTAAGAGTAATTCTGTTACCTGTCCAATTTGTCATCGCTCCAGTGCGACACAACCACTGGAAATATTTAATGGGCTATTTACTTGTCCATATTGTCATTCCCATCTGGTAATTAGTTGGAGTGGCCATTATGTTAGGGACCCTCTGGCTCTCCAACAGCTGGATATTGGACAAATGTTGAGAAGGCAAAGTAGACCTTTGGCTAGATTGCGTCGCGATCTGAGCAGGCAGTATTTACCTATAGTTATGGCGCTCGGGAGTGTCATATTGTTTGGAGGAGCGATCGCTTGTCTAAGTAAGTTTGATTTTAATTTGGGTATGTTTAATGGAGTCTCAGAGTCGGTGCAAGAAAAAGAAGTGTTGAATAATCAAAATAGTCAGTAGTTATTGAAGAAGGAAGAAGAAAGAAGGAAAAAGGAAGAAGGTTTAATTGTTTATGGATAGTCAACGAGCTGACACTTCGTATCTTAATAACCCGAACAATTATTTTCAAGGAAAAGGAAGAAGGAATTATGTTGTAATGACTAAATAAATCTTACTTGAGGAGTTAATATACTCATGTTAGAAGAAAATGAAATTGTATATGAAATTTTACAGGAAAAAGATTTAGAACAAACTATTAATTGTTTAGTTGATGTATTTCCCAGTGCCGAACCTATGTCAAGAGCACTTGGAATTACACCTAGTGACTGTTATCCCTTTGCTGAGAAAATTTGCCAAAAAGCTGTGGCATAAGGATTATCTCATATTGGTGACATCTCCCATACTAAGCTGACGCTATAGTGTAAGCTTCTCGTTTCGTAGCCCCGGTATCCCGTCGGGCAAGCGCGTGCTTTAAGGCCGGGATGCCCTACCGCCCTATTTTTTATATTTATCGCCGCATTTAAGTCGCGGTCTATTACAATACCGCAATACTGGCAGGAATGAGTTCGTATGTTTAATTCTTTATCGACTTTTTCCCCACAATTTGAGCAATCTTGGCTCGTATTTTTGGGGTTCACTGCTATGGTTTTCACCTCCAGCATTTCCGGCTTTGACAGTTAAAATAGTTAGAAAATTTCCCCATCCAGCATCGTTAATTGATTTACTCAAACGGGTCTTTGCTAGTCCTTTGATATTTAAGTTTGCCTCCGGCACGCCGCTCCGCGTCTACATGGGCGATAACTTCAGCTTTTAATAACAATTCATTGGCTGTTTTGAAATGAAAATCTTTACGTTTATCGGCAATCTTTTTATGTTGTTTGGCTACAGCTAAAAGAGATTTTAACCATCTTTTGCTGCCTTTCTTTTTACGGGATAAGCGTTTTTGTAGAGTTTTTAATCGCTTCTGATATTTTCGATAATATTGAGGAATAGGAACTGATTCTCCGTTACTTGTTACCAAAAAGTCTTTTAATCTCATATCTATTCCCAAAGTATTTTCTGAGGTAGGTTTAATATCAGAAGTGAATTGAGGAACCGACTTATCTTCTAGGGATAGCGTCACATAATAACCATCAGCTTTGCGACTAATCGTAACAGTTTTAATTTGAAATCCTTCTGGTATTGGTCGATGCTGAATCAACTTTACCTTACCTATTTTGGGTAAGTTTATCTTGTTTCCTTCAATGCAGTCAAGCTTGATTTGAGGATAACAAAAGCTTCGATAACGTCCTTTTCCCTTAAACCTTGGTTTCCCTAATCTGGTTCCATTTTTATCTGCCTTAAACCATCTATCAAAGGCAAGTTTTACCCGTTTTGTGCAGTTTTGTAATACCTGAGAATGAATTAGCTTGTATTCAGGAAACTTATCTTTGGTATTGACTAAATCTCGTTTTTGAGAGTAATAATCTGGATTATCTCTTAGTTGAGGAATTGGCATCACCAAAAGGCAAGCGTTAACTGGACAACGATTTTCTTCCCACCACGAAAACCGCTCTCCTAACCTATAGTTGTACTGCCGACGCAATAATTCCAACCACATTTCTATTGTGGCTATTTGCTCTTTGTTTGGCCTTAGTTTATATTGGTAGGCAGTGCGCATGGTGGAAAGTTTCCGGGGTGATTGGAATATCATAATACAAGTTTTTCAACCAAGCAAAAAATACAGCTTCACTGCGAAATGCAGGATTTAAAAGGAGCAAATAGTAAAATTCTTGTGTCGAGTATCTAGCCTTCTCAATACATACCTCACGGGTGGTGCGGCTGTATAGCCTACATTAATACTTGAACTTTCAATTTTTGCCTTCTCTCCTGACTAATGTCCATCCTTTGACAGTATTCAAAACTTCAAGATTTTCTAGGGTAAGGTTATCCAAATTTGATGCTTTAACTAATAGATATGGTTGAGACTGACTCTGCCATTGTTGTTGAATTTTTTGTGGCCCGACACGCTTGATGAGGCGATCGCTATAAAAATTTAAGGAGGGGCGGTCTTTAGTATCGAAAGAATAAACTGTCTGACTGGGGGGTGTATATTTCTGAATCATTTCTCCGACTGGTTTGACTGGATAGTCTTCTTGTAATTCCCAGATCCAATGAGGAGAATTAACAAAGAGTAGAAGTGAAAGATATGTTCCCCAAATCAAGGTTGACAAAAACTGACGGTCTTGTTGGTGTAATAGTATGGTTGTTATTGTAATTGTCAAGGCAATAGTTGCTGAGATTAACCTTAAGTACAAATCTAGTTTTGTCTGATTTTCCTCTCCCAGATGAAAAATACCACTGAAGTAAAGCCAAGCAACCCAAGCTAGTAAGGCGAGCAGTGCAAAAAAGGCTACTACTAGACGGTGATAAATAGTGGGGATACCTCTAGGATATTTTTTACTCTCACCTTGAGTATGAAGATATTGGTAAGTTGGAAACCGAAAGTATCCCAAATCTACTGGAAATTGATGCCAAATTTCTGTCAGATAAGTACCGACTGCTAGAGCAAAAGCGGGATAAATAGGCAGTACGTACCAGGGGAGTTTGGTATTCATCAGGGAAATAGCTAATAAATATACTCCGCTCCAGACCAAAACTAATTTTCCCCAACTGAGATTCCGATTTTTCCAACTCAGATATATTCCGGGAAACCAGAAAAGCTGCCAGGGGAAAGTATACTCTAGAATTTCTAATAAATAATACCAAATAGGTCCATCGTGACTGCCTACAGGTTGCCAAATACGTTTGAGAGATTGATGGAAAAAGTTGGCATGGAAAAATTCTATTCCGTAATGGAAAAATTGGGCTGTGTACCACAGAAATACTGGGAGCATCCCAAGCAAGATACCGCCCCAAAAATATTTACAACGCAATAGTCGGGGAGTATCCCATAAGAGGAAGAAAAGAGCGATCGCTCCTAAAAGTAGTCCTAAAATAATTCCTTTTGTGAGGGAAAGTAGGGCAAAACTCAAACCAATAGCTAGAGAATAACGGAGGTTACGACGCGATCGTAAAACACACCAAATCATTAGTAGAAAAAAACAAAGTACTGCCCCATCTAACATTGCTAAACGTCCATGTCGCACTACTGGCAATAAAGTTAAGTAGACTAAAGCAGATAAAATGGCAGGAGTGCGGGGGCGAAATAATTCTCTAGCAATACTATAAATTAAGGGTACAGAGAATGTTGTGAATAAAGCAGGGAATAAACGGGCAGTTAATTCATTTACTCCAGCAATATTGTAGGCAAAAGCTATCGACCAATGTACTAATGGTGGTTTATTCAAATAAGGAGTATCGTTGATAGTTGGGAAAACCCAATTCCAATCTTTTCTGGTTATTTCTCTAGCTACTTGAGCGACTATTCCTTCATCCCAGTCTCGCAAAGGTAATGTGCCTAAGTTAGTAAAAAATAGTAACAATGCTGCTAATAATAAGCTGGCAATTATAAGTGAATCTATATAGGTATTTTTGTTGGTGAAAATTTTATCAAACATTTATTCAATGAAAAAGTCAAAATTAGAAGAACAATAACAATAATAATTACTTAAAATTAGAGCATATTTTTTTTTATCTCCTGAAAATGGAAGATTTGAGACTTCATTTTTTTAGCGCTATCCTAAACCTTCAAGAATTTATAATTACCTCTTTTTGAAAAGAAGAGAATTGACTAATCATGAAAATTTTTATTTATCAAAATAATGTGGGTCTAAAACCCCGCCTTTTAAGGCGCAATATTTTTGGAGCCTTGCTCAAATCCCCTACTTCCCCTCCTGGGAGGGGAATTTGGGAGTAGGGAAAAAAAGATTAATCTTCAAACTGTACCTCACTATCCGCGCAAAGTGCTGTAATATCTAAATTTCACAAACCAAGAGTAATAAATTTGAGTTATTTTTCCCAAAAAGCCAATAGGTAATTCTGTAGTTTCTCTTGATTTAGTAATTAACAAGGAAAACTGTACTATCAAAAAATATAGTATAGTAAATTATCAAAATAATTTGCTCTAAAACCCTGCTTTTTAAGGTGAAATATTTTTGGATAGTTGCTCAAAATTACTGTTACAAAGATAACTTATGACTGTCTTGAGTGTGTCTTACATTCTTAGGTTCCCTCAGAATTACACACTCGCTTTTGACTTCTGACTACGTTAAATCAACCATTGGATTGTACAATAGTTAATATCAAATAGACTACCAGAAAAAATCTAGTATGTAAAATATCTTGATGTAGTCTTTAATTTGTGGAACAAGAATAAAAATTACCGCCGTTTTGCTCTATTTTATTACCAATAATTATTTACCAGTATTAGGGACAACAAATAGATGAATACAATCAAAAACTTATATTACAAAAAAACCGTATTTACTCAACTATTATTTGACTTAATTTTACTATTTTTACTATTTCCTCTATCGACTAATTTTTTCGGCTCTTTAGTTCTTAGCGCTGGATTTCTTATGACGAATCTTTTAGTAATTAAAACTTTGTCTATCCCGAAAAAATGGGTGTTTTTATTAAAGATATTGGCGTTTATCTGTTTTTTTTCTCATGGCATTTACTTCAGCAATAATTCAAATCTCATTGAAATTACAACCTTATTAACCTACCTATCCTATTCTGGCTTTATATGTCTAGCTATTATCGCTATAGGAAGTCATATTTTCATTCAAACCAGAGTCGATGCTGATGTAATTAATGGAGGAATTTCCATCTTCTTACTTTTTGGATTTTTATGGTTTAGCTTATATCATGTTATCTTAGCCATCGATCCAGGAGCATTTCAAAGTTCATCATTATTAGAAGCAGAAAGTGATTATCAACTTTTTTACTACAGTTTTACAACATTAACAACTTTAGGCTATGGAGATATTCTACCTATTAATAAATTTGCTATGACCTTAGCTACTTCAGAAGCTATTGTAGGTTTAATGTATCCTGCTGTTTTTATTTCTAGATTAGTTGGCCTCTATACTACTGAATTAAAAGGCGATCGCCACGAAAGCGAATAATAGTCTGAGGAGAAGGAGAAACAACTTTTTCTATCGTGATGAATCTGCTTTTTTGAAGATAAAGTGCTACAAAAAATAAAATAATTGTTAAATATTTATACTAGGAAAGTTGTGTTAAGAAAATTTAGTAGTAGTGTTTAAAGATAGTGATATTCTCAAAAAAAGCCGATGTTTGCACCTTGTTTCCAATTATCATTTTTTCCAATTACTACAGTAGCAATGTTATTAGTCACTAAATAATTGACAACTAACTTGCTGGTGTTATGCAGGTAATTCTCCACAAAACGATTTCTATGATAACTCAATGCTTCAATCTTACGACTGGTTTTTTTGTTGCCTTTGAGATTGCTTTGGTGCTTGGCTTTACCGAAAAATTGTGGGTATGCGCCTCCCCTTTTAAGGGGATAATAAAGAAAAA
>NZ_CEZPJD010000315.1:0-8811 GCF_983059655.1 Okeania sp. | reverse complement strand
ACAGAACTTTTCCCATACGTTGGCGTTTTCACGCTGTTGTAAGGTAGTTGTCATAGTTATGTATGATTGCTGTTATGTATGTATGAAATTTTCGAGGTACGGCGGTGCAGGTTTTTATTTGTCTGCTCCGTTATTAATAATATAGCTAGTTTATTTCGGTTTGTAAAGGGTTGTTAAGGATAGTGTTGTTTAACTTAGTTATAAGTTTTGTTTATGAAGCTTTGTATAAAACATATTTATATATTTGTTCAAAAGTCAATAAAAAAAATAACTTAAAAAAAATAACTTACACTATGTCAGCTTGAATACTTATAAATTAAGGGAGTAGGCAGTAGTCAAATAAATATCTGATCGCATAGGGTGCGTGGAATGCTCAAAAAGTGGAATGCTCAAAAAGCGGTGAAACCCCGCGACGACTTCAGCTCGCTTGCGGAACGCGCACCAAGACATCACAAACTAGCAAGTGCCATAACAGATTGTGGATTTTATGAATTCAAGCGTCAGCTTACATACAAATGTGAATGGTACGGCAGTGAATTAGTCATAGCTGATAGATTTGTGCGACTCGTTTGGCCTAAGTAAACCTAGTTTACGTTCAGTCAGTCCCTTTAGCGGGATAACTCTGATATTCATGGAGGTTCAATTCCTTCCCACGCGGATACCGTGTGACTCCTATCTCCCAGGTTTCAGAATTAGCAACTCTGTCTCTCGGTGCATGGGGATAAAGCCAAGTAAGGGTAATGTCATCCCAATCCTTTGCAAGGGAAGTTAGCTATGGTTATCGAACAGAGAACTCACCTGCAGTGGGTCGTAACTGCTAGTGGGAGAAAGACGTTGTTACCGAGAAATATCTGGTCTAAAGCCTCCCCTTTTAAGGGGATAAAAAGCGGTCTCCGGATGGCGAGGTTTCCTCGCCATATCCAATCAACCAAGAGAAAAGAGAATATTCCTTATTTCAAGCCTCTTACTTCAGTGAGAGGTACTGATAACTGATAACTGATAACTGATAACTGAAATGACTCCCTGACCAAAATGGTATGCCCTACACAACTCGAATCTATCAAAATCTGTAGATTCCGTATCTAGTTTGGGGTCGGCTTAAACTGAGAAACAAGAAAGTTAACGTGAAATGATATCAGGGAACGAAGTAACTACTTTCTGGCTCTCAATATGAGTAGGGAAAGCTTGACCAATGTTAGTTAGGATGGAGGATTCTCCAAAAAGCAAGCCTGGAGTAACGTTCAGGATAAAGCAGACGTGGGGAAGCATTGTAGGTAGGTGTGAAACCGAAATTATATTAAGCAAAAACGCAATAATTAAGCCATCTAGAGTAGGAGACTCTTATAAAACCTCCCGGTCTTATACCAAAGGTATAAATTATCAGCGTGGATAACCCTGTAAAGCAGGTGCGAAAGTAGATGTAACCAACCTGGAAGTAACCTATAATGTTAGGAGCCGGATGAGCTGGAAACTCTCAAGTCCGGTTTTGAAACAGAGGTGAGGGATAGTGATATCTCCATCGACTGTAACTTTCCAAGTTCTCAAATATGTTCAAACTGTGGGCATCAACAGGAAATGTCATTGCACTTGAGAACTTATGTTAGCGCAGCTTTGCGTTAGCAAATGTAGTGAATGCGGTTTTGAAGCTGACAGAGATTTGTTTGCGGAGCATTCCGTAGGAAACGCTGCTGTCAACCTGAAAAACTATGTGTATCAGTAGCTTGAGTCAAGAGCGAATTTAAGCCTGTGGAGAAGATAAGTTATATCATGTTCGGATGATTAGTTATAAAAACTTCTTCACTTCAAACTTCCCTCTCTTCCTTCTGCCTTCTGCCTTCTGCCCTCTGCCTTCCCCCTGCCAAAGTATAAGTATTTAACCGAACATGATATTACAGACTGCGGTCAGTGGTCTTCTGTGTTTGTGCAGCATTCCGTAGGAAAGCAGGAAGTTAGCTCCAAAGCTCATGCGATAGCTTACGCTTAACCGGAGGTTATCGTGTATGGGTAAGTTTAGAAGAACGGCTACGAAACGTACACTAAGCTCGCGCTATAGTGTGGAAGTATGTCACATTTGACTAATTAAATTTATAGCAGTTTTCACAAAGGTAGACGACAAAGCCCCTGTCCTCTGTCTTTCATCTCAAATCTCTGTATTCTATATTAATGAAAACTGCTATAATACTCTACCCATGTCTAGAATTGTTACATATAGTCCTGCTTATACAATAGTTCCTACTTATGAATGCTTTAATCATTGCACTTACTGTAATTTTCGCTCAGATCCAAGCAAAAGTTCATGGCTGAGTCTATCAGAAGCAGAAGCAAAATTACTATCCCTAAAAAATCAAGGTGTAATTGAAATTTTAATTCTGAGTGGTGAAGTACATCCCAACAGCCAAAATAGACCAACTTGGTTCCAATTAATCTATGACTTATGTAAACTAGCTCTATCTTTAGGATTCTTACCTCATACTAATGTTGGGCCACTTAGTAGAGCAGAAATGAAAGAGTTAAAACAAGTCAATGTGTCAATGGGATTAATGTTGGAGCAGATGACACCTAAATTATTACAAACAGTTCATAAAAATGCTCCTAGTAAAATACCACATTTACGCTTACAACAATTAGAATTAGCTGGCGAATTAAGAATTCCATTTACTACTGGTTTATTATTAGGAATTGGAGAAACTTTAACTGACTGGAAAGAAACATTAATAGCGATCGCTAATGTTCATAAAAAATGGGGTCATATTCAAGAAGTTATTCTACAACCCTATAGTCCTGGCGAGCAACAAACATGGAATGGTGAAGCTTTTGACATCAATTTGTTGCCAAATGTTGTAGCCATCGCTCGTCAAATTCTGCCCTCAACTATTACGTTACAAATTCCTCCTAATTTAGTTACAAAACCGGAAATATTATTAGCTTGTGTAGAAGCTGGTGCGAGTGACTTAGGAGGAATTGGACTCCACGATGAAGTCAACCCTGATTATCCTCATCCCCATGATCAAGCTTTAGCAAAAGTGCTGCGCTCCCGAGGATGGCAGCTAATCAAAAGATTACCTATCTATTCTCAATATGATGCTTGGCTGTCAAAAGATTTAGGTAATTTTGTGAGTAAATGGCGGGGAATAATTAACAATTAACAATTAATAATTAATAATTTAATTTTCATCAATTATTTCTGCCTACTCCCTGCTCCCTACTCCCTACTCCCTATTGTGAAAAAGATTTACGCAAAAGTAACTTTCGAGGTTGCCCAAATAGTAGAGAACCGAAAGTCCATTCAACTTCTTGTAATTGATAGCCAGCTTTATCGTAAAGTCTTCTAGCAGTATAATTATTTTCTAATACATGAAGGTATAACTCACAAAAACCCCATCCTAATACCTTATGCTCACAATAACTTAACAATTTTTGAGCAACTCCTAATTTTCTATAGTTAGCATCAACAGCTAAATTTGATAAGTAAGCATACTCAAAATTATCTAATTGCCAAGAGTTAAGCAAAAGGACATCCATCCCACTTGGCGAACGCACATCAATTTCCACAGTTCCTACCAAATTTTGTTCTCTAGTATTAGATACATCCCAGGTAAACTGAGTATTTTCGACAACCATAGCAACAATACATAGATAATGCTCACTTTTTGAACGAATGCGATTACGTAAATCTTCGTAAATACCTAGTCGTAAAAAAGGACGAACATAACCCATAATTCCTTGACAGGAGTAAAAACTATTAGTCAAAATTTCGGTAATACTGTTAATATCCTTTGGTTGAGCAACCCGAATGAAAAAACTAAACTTATTAGACAATTTTTTTTTTGCTTGAGGCTGTAGAAACTTTGATAAAAAAAATAAAGGGTTCACAATAAATTTACTAGCTATATCTAAATTCTATATAAAAGCCTAGAATAAATGTAGCAGTTGTCTTGAGGTTGTGTAAAAATCGAGGAAAAGGTAATAGGGTTAAAAATCTAAAGCTAAAACATTTGAGGATTTTTGAGAAATCAAGTCATTTTTGTAGGCAAAGTGATTTAGTGATTTTAGATGAAAAAATGATATTGAGCAGCCTACCAAAGCTTTTAGTGTATATACTAATCAGGGCGCTAGTGCCGCTACGCGGAAGTCAGAACTCAGAACTGAGAAGTCAGAAGTATTAATTGGTAAGGCTTTTAGGATTTTTTGACTGGTCAGTTATTTCTGCCATTCTGCACTAGTTTATATACTAAGTCAGGGCGCTAGTTTATAGTTTGAAAGGCCACTAAGTAGGTAGGCGTGAATAAATCTGACTATGTAACAAAATGTTGATGCACCTCATACTCTTGAGATTGCTTTCGGTCCGGAATGCTGTGCAAACTTTCCACTACCTTTCAGTCTCTTCGGACGTAACTTTTCATTAATGGATAATGGATAATGGATAACTACTTCTCCCTTTCTATTCCTTATTAAAGAACTCCTGATTAAAGAACTCCTGAAAACCTTGTGGGGAGCAGGGGAGAAGGGAGAAATAGTCAATTTAGGTAAGCAAAACTACTTAAATTATCCAAATAAATGTGCTTTGAAATACATTTTTTCTCAGGAAAAAGCTTTTTGAAGACTTACACATGACTTGTCTATTTTGTCAAGTTTTATGTTAAGAAAGATGTTTATTAAAGCATAGTTTTTAGGGAAAGGATTGACTAAAAGGAAAAAATTTATTTTCTTGGTCGATTGGATATGGCGAGGGGACCCTCTTGACAGAGTCGCTCCGAAGATCGCTATCTCACCCTCCGGGAAGCTGCGCTAACGACCGCTGTCTTGGTCGATTGGATATGGCGAGGGGACCTCGCCATCCCTCGACCGCTTTTTACCCTTGAAAGGGGAGGTTTTCAACCCGAATTATTTAATTACTTAATTATTAATTCTTCGGTAAAATTTCCCACCTATACTTAACTTAACCTATCAAGCATGTAAAACAAGAAGTAAAAGTCCAAAGAATTAAAAAAATCTGAATTTCAGAAAACTTTAGTTAATTTTATTTTAGGTAAAAATTGTTTCTATCCTGAATAAAAATGCTCGAACGTAACATTTTAAGCAACTGTATCTTAATTTAATATCAACTCCAAGATAGATACTATTCATTTATATTAAATTTAATTAACTTGATTATGAGTAAATTATTAATAATAACCACTGTGATTGAAGCAACTTTTTTCAGTAAAGCAAGTACCAAAGTTGGTGATTTGCTTTTTGGTTGATGATACAGGTGTAAATGGACATTTAGAGTTAAGTTGTCCAGTATAACGGTGTCCTATCTATAAACTGTAAGTTGCTAAATAATAATCAATCGTTACTGCCTTGAAAGCACGGAGAGCGGTGCATGAGTTCTAGAAAAAAACTTAAACCGAAAATTTTGGTTGTTGATGATGAATTAGACAACCTAGACCTTCTTTACCGTACTTTCCACAAGGAATATAAGGTGTTACGTGCTAAAAGTGGACTAGAAGCTCTAGAAATTCTAGAAAAATCTGAGGAAGTAGCTGTAATTATTTCAGACCAGCGAATGCCCAAAATGAGTGGTACAGAGTTCTTGAGTCTAACTGCCAAACAATACCCTGATACTATTCGGATTCTTTTAACTGGCTTCACTGATGTAGAAGACCTCGTAAAAGCAATTAACTCTGGTAAGGTCTTTAAATATTTAACTAAACCTTGGAGTTCAGAAGAACTTAAAGGATTAGTTAAACAGGCAGTTGACACTCACAATGTCCTCAAGTCTCATACTGACCAACTAAGACGCGCTCTTAAACAAAAGTCTCTACTATACGCAGTCACCAATACTATTCGCTCTGCTCCTAATTATCGGCAGATGCTCCAAAGGATAGTGGAAACTATTGGCCAAATGTTTGAGGTGAGTTTAGCTGTTTGTCGTCCTTTTCAAGATGGTAATGGAGAAGACGAATGGTTTCTTTATCGAAATCAAGAATATGAGCCTCAACAATCAGCAAATCCTCATTCTACTGAAGTACCAAAAGAAATCTTGAATCATATTATTTGGGAAACTACTGATGTAGAAATTATTTCAGATGTCCAAACCGATGAAAGGCTACAGGGAGAAAGTAGAGAACTACAACAACGCCGACAAGCCTATCAAGCGGGGAATATTCGTTCTAGTTTAATTGTTCCTCTATTTTCCCGATCGGACTTAATTGCTGTTTTGGCATTGCATCAGTGTGAGGATATCCGGAACTGGCAAGACCATGAAGTACAGCTCTTAAATACGGTTGCAGAGCAAGCTGCTCTAGCTCTATCACAAGCTCGTGCTTATGAGCAACTAAGAAGTTTTGCTCAAAGAGAAGCTCTGGTTAATACCATTACAACTGCTATTCGCTCTAGTCTGAATCCCCAAGATATTTTTGCTGCTATCACTCAAGAGTTAGGCAAAGCGTTGAAAGTAGATGGTTGTGTTCTCTCCTTGTGGACGGAAGCTGATGAATACGTTCAATGTGTAGGATTATACGATGCTCAAAACGACCGCTCGTCAACTGCAGTAGAATTACCTCAGTCGTTTGTTCCTATTCGTAGTAATCCTGTTTTAATGGAATTGCTAAAAACAAAAAAAACTATAGCAGTTTGCGATCTGAATATAAATCCTGAATTTAATGAACCTCAACTTCCTTTACGCTTTAATGCTCGTGCTTTAATGGTAGTACCCCTGACCGTGGATGAAAAAATTATTGGTAGTATTTCTCTACGTCACAATAACGACAAACACCAGTGGCAAGCTTCTGAAATTGAACTAGCTGAGGCAGTAGCTTCCCAAGCAGCGATCGCCGTGCAACAATCCAGTCTATACCAAACAACCAGGCAACAAGCAGAACGACTAATAGAAGCAGACCGCCTCAAAACAGAATTTTTCCAAAATATCTCCCATGAATTTCGCACACCTCTGACTTTAACGATCGGTTTGTTAGAAGAAGCAGTTAATTCCAGCAGAGATTTACCTCTAGAGCAAGGAGCGATCGCCCTGCGTAATTCTCGTCGTCTATTGAGATTAGTTAATCAATTATTAGATTTGCAAAGAATTGATGCTGGAAGAATGCAGCCTTCTTTTCAACCCTGTAATATTGTAGCTTTCTGTCGCAACATTGTGGAGTCATTTACACCCTACTGTCAGAAAAAGCAGCTTTATTTAGTTACAGAATTTAGTGAAAATTGCCCGCCAGTTTATCTGGATATAGAAAGATTTGATAAGGTTATCTACAATCTCCTATCAAATGCCATGAAATTTACTCCTGCTGGGGGAACAATTACTATTTCAGTTGAGCCAGTAGGGGAAAATTGTCTATTAAAAGTTCAAGATTCTGGAATTGGTATTCGTCAAGAACAAATTCCGTTTTTATTTGAACGATTTCGACAAGCAGAAGGTTCGGAAAATCGTTCTTATGAAGGAAGCGGTATAGGTTTAGCGTTAGTTAAAGAATTGGTAGAACTTCATAATGGTCAAGTCAATGTAGAATCAGTTTATGGTCAAGGTGCTACTTTTGAAGTTTGGCTACAAACAGGAAATAGTCATTTACCGACAGATCGAGTTGTAGAAGAACCTGCTGAATTTAATGCTTCTAAGTTGGCTGTGGAATTTGCAGATGTAGAAGCAGAATTAGAAGAAGCAGAGGAATTACTTGCAGTAGAGCAAGCAGAAAATATTGCTCAAGTTAATAGTAATGATGTGGTAGTAGAAGCAATTCGCGAATCGCCCCCTACTATTTTAATGGTGGATGATAACCCAGATTTGAGAAACTATGTATCAAGAATTATGAGGAAGTCTAACTTTAATGTAATGTTAGCTAGAAATGGAGCTGAGGCATTTGAAATTGCACAAATTCATCATCCTCATCTGATTATTACAGATTTAATGATGCCAATTGTATCTGGTCTCGATTTAATTAAAATGATTAGAGAAGAAAAAGATTTGCGAGGAACTCCAATTATTTTGTTAACAGCAAAAGCAGATGAAGATACCAGAATTGAAGGGGTAGAAAGAGGAGCTGATGCTTATTTATCAAAACCTTTTAATGATAGAGAACTTTTGGCAGAAGTCCATAATTTATTAGCTTTAAAAGAGAATGAACGAAAAGTACAAGAGTTGAATTCCTATTTAACAGAGTCAGTGCTAAGGCGGTTTTTGCCACCAGAAATGGTGCAACGTGCAGCACAGGGAGAATTGGCTTTAGATTTAAGACCAGAACCAAAATTGGTCACAGTTTTGTTTAGTGATATTGTTGGTTTTACTCAGATGTCGAATATTTTGCAAGCACGTAGAATAGCTGAGTTGTTAAATGAATATTTAGCAGAGATGACAAAAGCAATTTTTGCTAATGGTGGTACTGTGGATAAGTTTGTGGGGGATGCTGTGATGGCAATTTATGGTTCACCTGAAGAATTGACAGCAGATGAGCAGGTGCAACGAGCAGTGGCTTCAGCTAGGGCCATGTTAAAAGCTTTGGATAAATTAAATGAGCGGTGGCAAAATCTGGGGTTAATTGGACAGAATGGGGCCTCTCCAGTGAGGTTTCGTTGTGGTATTCATCAGGGTAATGCTGTAGTAGGAATGTTTGGTGGTGCAGAACGGTCTGATTATACAGCTATTGGCCCATCAGTAAATATTGCGGCCAGGCTACAGGAGGCTGCCGAACCAAATACCATTTTGGTATCGCAGACTGTTGCTAACTATGTGGATAATCGAGAGGTGAAACAGTATGGTTATCTGAAGTTGAAAGGTATAGATGAAGAGGTTTTAGGTTTTGTAGTTAGTCGAGACTCTAT
>NZ_CEZPJD010000314.1:0-8820 GCF_983059655.1 Okeania sp. | reverse complement strand
CCCTAACTTCCAATACCGCAGCACTACTTGTCACAATTAAACGTAAAGTTCCTAGTTGTTCGCAAGCTTCTAAAAAATCTTTTAGATTAGTAGTCATAAGTACAGAAATATTATTGAATTATCTTTTCTTTTATAATTTTAATACCCCGCCGTCAACGGTGCTTAAAATTATTTGGGGTTTGTAGACACGCAGTGGCCGATCATTGACTATCCATAAGCAATTTTCCCTTCTGCCTCCACCTTTCAAAGGCAGCAGGGCTGTTTCATTCTAAATTTTGACGTTTCTCTCAAAGCCTGATGGGAAGGCAGTTATAAGCAGTTCTACTTCAGTGAAGTGAAAAGTCAAATTTTCATCATAAATTAAAAGCCTCCATCCCCGTATCTCCGTGTCTCCGCGTCCCCGTGTCTATAGAGAATGAGTCCTACTGGGGGGTAGGGGGGAATGCCTTCTGCCTTCTTCAATTTTCATACTGCTCATAAGCAGCAACTATTTTCTGTACTAGAGGATGTCGTACCACATCTGCTTGAGATAGTTCACAAATAGCAATACCCTCTACATTTCGTAGAATTTTCATAGCAACTGCTAAACCAGATTTTTGACTCAAGGGTAAATCTGTTTGAGTAATATCTCCAGTTACCACCATTCTTGAGCGAAAACCCAAGCGAGTTAATACCATTTTCATCTGAGCAGGAGTGGTATTTTGAGCTTCATCAAGAATCACAAAAGAGTTATTCAGAGTTCGACCTCTCATATATGCTAAAGGGGCAACTTCAATAGTGCCTTTTTCCATCAAAGTAGTAACTTTTTCTGGTTCGATTAATTCATAAAGAGCATCATATAAGGGTCGCAAATATGGGTTAATTTTCTGTTGCAGATCCCCTGGTAAAAATCCTAATTTTTCTCCAGCTTCTACAGCAGGTCTCGTTAAAATTAAACGTTCATATTGGTTATCTAAAAGTGCTTTAACTGCTAGAAGTGCTGCCAAGAATGTTTTACCTGTGCCAGCAGGGCCAACACAAAAAGTCATATCGCGGGTACGGATCGCTTGTACATATTTTCGTTGGCGGAAAGTTTTAGCACGAATTTCTAACCCACGACGAGTCTTAACAAGAACATCTTGTTGAATTTCTCGCAGGTCATCTTGACGGTTAGTATCAATGGCATGGCAAGCAGTGAGAATTTCTACTCCAGTAATGGTTTTACCTTCTTTCCAGAGGCTTTCAAGCGATCGCACAATTTTTTGACATCGTTCTATTTGAGTAGCAGTGCCACCGATCGACAATTCTTGTCCACGCATTACAACATTTGCCCCTGTGTGTCGTGCCAGTAGTTTAATATTTTCTTCCTGATAACCAGAAAGGGCGATCGCGCTATCAATAGTAGGCAGCTCTACTCTTACTGTCTCTGTCATGCCAAGATATTTCTCTGTTCCATATTTGCTAAGACCCTCTAACAAATATTTTCTGTTTCTTCCTCAAAGTTCCAGCATTAGCTAGCTCACAGGCTCTCAAAATTTTTGGTGGTGGGGAAAGGAAGCGATCGCAGACTGCCAAAAACAAATTTTTTCTATAGGTTTTCCAAATAGGGAACCATCTATCTACTTCGATCAATAATTGACCCTCCAATTTTAGAATAATTAAAGTAATGCCCCACTATCCCTAATCAAAGTTTTAGTGGTGGCATTCCGATCATTTTTACCTCATTCCATTGTCATCTCGTTTATACCTAATTGGACTTGGAGTCGTACTACGAGTACGGGATACTCTTTGTCTACTGTAGGATGGGTTCCTAATTGGCATAGCCTTTCTCTCATAAGTCCCTTCTTCTCGATTGCTGTAAGAGTAAGAAGGAGAAGGGCGTGGTGTCTCTGAATGATTTTCGTATATCTCCAAATGCACGGATTGACCTGCTGTTTGAGCTAATGCTGCTAACACAGTACGAACTGCTTGGATATTACGTCCTCCACGACCATATACTCGTCCTTTTTCAAGCTCGTCAAAAGCCAGACGAATCCAGGCTTTTGCTTGCCGAGGATTTACTTCACAGTCCACTCGTAAAGATTCTGGTGACTCTAGAAATGGCTCAATTAAACATTTCACTATTTCCACGTAATCAGGATTAACTGACTGAGAATTATTATTCTGATTCAGTGGCAACTGCTGTTTGAGTTGACTCACTTTCACTGGTTTGGCTGGCTTCGGTATTGGCAGTTTCTTCGCTGGGTTGGGTATTGGTAACGGCTTCTGTCGATTCTGCATGGGAAACTGATACGTTCTCTTGGGTGTTAATTCCGGTTCTTGGTGATTCAAGGACATTGGCTTTTCTCAATATGTCACGCACTGTTTGTGTTGGTTGAGCACCTTGTTCAAGGCGTCTGGTAATTCCTGGTACATCTAGTCTAGTTTCATCTGTTCTGGGGTTGTAAAAGCCGAGTTCTTCTAATGGACGGCCATCACGTCGGGAACTGCTGTTCATTGCTACTATCCGGTAGCTAGTCTCCCGTTTTTTTCCATATCGCTTTAATCGCAGTTTGATCATTTCGAGTTATTATACTCCTGTTTGGAATTGTAAGCTATTATTTTGACATCTCCGGGGGTTAAAACACCCTGGATTCTGTGTAAAAAAACACTGCAAAGGGGATAATCCACTTTTGCTTCCAGCCTGTCAATAGACTTCTAGACTCCTCGGGGTAGACAAAAATCTACCTGTGAGCTTACTTTCAGAGCAGATTTTTACTTCGCTTTATTACCCGCGTGTCGTTATTCAACCAGGGGATAAATCCACTTGGCTAAGTCTCTCCGGTCATTTTTTATGTTTCATGGTAACGAAGTAAAGTATTAGGCATCTTTAATGTCAAATTTATAGTTTGCCACTAGATATTTTAGAACTCTTACTACCTGCTACCGCATTCTTAAAGTTGCCCAAAGCCCTTTTTCTTTTTCTGCTTCTTTTTCTTTTTGCCACCACCCATACCGGGGTAGTTTGGCATTCCTGGAGGTGTTCTACCTCCTAGCGTTCCTGGCATTCCCATACCTGGCATACCTGGCATTCCCATGCCTGGCATTCCTCCTTGGCCCATTTGTTGCATGAGCGATCGCATTTTTTGGAAGTCACTCACCAGTTTACTAACATCTTTTTCAGCATAACCTGAACCACTGGCAATACGTTTTCGTCGGGAAGGAGATTTTGCTAAAAGTTCTGGGTTTTGGCGCTCTTGCTTTGTCATTGAATTAATCATAGACTCACAGCGCTTTAGTTGAGTTTCTCCCTGTTGCAACTGATCGTCACTCAATTTATTCATTCCTGGGATTAATTTCATAATTCCTCCCAGAGAACCCATGTTCTTCATCAGTCGCGTTTGCTTCAAGAAGTCTGTAAAGTCAAACTTAGCTGAGAGAATTTTCTCTTGCATTTTTTCTGCATCAGCTATGTCAAACTCTTCCTGAGCTTTTTCTACCAGGGTTAGTACATCTCCCATCCCCAGAATCCGAGAAGCCATCCTCTCTGGGTAGAAAGGTTGTAGGGCTTCTACTTTTTCTCCCACCCCCACAAACTTTATTGGTTGGCCAGAAATTCTACGTACTGATAAAGCTGCCCCACCTCTTGTATCCCCGTCCATTTTTGTGAGGATTGCCCCTGTAATCCCAATTTGATCGTTGAAGGTACGGGTCAATGTTGCCGCCTCTTGACCTGTCATTGCATCTACTACTAGCAATGTTTCCAGTGGCTCAACTGCTGCTTTAATTTTGGCGAGTTCCGCCATCATCTCTTGGTCAATCTGTAGCCGACCTGCTGTATCTATTATTACAGTATCTATGCCTTCTGTCTTTGCTTTCTCAACTCCTTTTTGAGCTATTTCTACAGGATCTATATTTGTGCCTAATTCAAATACAGATACATCTATCTGTTTACCTAGAGTAACTAGTTGGTCTATAGCAGCAGGTCTATAGATATCAGTCGCAACTAGCAAGGTACTTCTATTTTCCTTCCGTAGATGTAAGGCCAATTTAGCTGAGGCAGTGGTTTTACCTGTCCCTTGTAAACCTGCCATCAAAACGACAGTTGGTGCTTGTTCAGCTTTTGCTAGAGGAGAATTGGTTTCTCCCATGACACGCACCAGCTCATCGTGGACTATTTTGATGAACTGTTGATCTGGCCTTACTCCTGTTAATACATCTGCACCTTTAGCTGTAGTGCTAACCTCGGCTATAAAATCTTTTACAACCTGTAAGTTAACATCTGCCTCTAATAAAGCACGACGGACTTCTCGTAGGGCTTCTTGGATATTGGAGTCTGTTATTTTACTTTGACCCCTTAGTTTTTTCCAGGCGACTTCTAAGCGGTCGGCAAGGGCTTCAAACATAAAGCAATTTCAGCTAGCTAGTAGTAAATTTTATTATATATCATCTGAAAGTTTTTTGATTTTTTTCCCTAATTTTTTTTCTAATTATGCAATCTAAAGCATTCTTCTATAGACAATTAGATTCTGTTCAAATTTTATTGATTGCTGCTTCAAAGTTCTAAAAACATATCTGTTAACTCATTGCTTTTTCTCTCTTACAACAACCTCATCCTTTGTTCTTAACCTAATTTCTTATTCTCATAATCAAGGGGAGTTCTAGGGATATTGGGTCTGTGTTATCAATACTATAGATACGTAGCAAATTTAGCGCATATTATTTTTTTTTCACATCTGCAATTTTGAATATCTCTGAATATTTTTTTTATCTCTGAATATTTTTTTTATAGTGTATGTCTATGTATATTTTTTAGCAAAGCAACTATTGTGCGATCGCCAATCGTTTAACAATCTATTTCTTCAAAACCACAGAAATAAATTTTTCTTAAATTTAAAGCCTACTTAGTAGATCTTAATTTATTTCTTAATTCAGTCTACTAAGACTATCATAATATATATATTCTGTCAATAGTCTCAATATGATGGGATTTAAACCATAATATTACTAACATACCAGTAAATCTTTGTCCAGTCCCAAACTTACTTGTCCAGATATATGAGTTTTACATTGAATTTGATGGCCAATCATTAAAAAATCCGTTTGGGTTTGGTCAACATAATATTATAGATTTCACAGATACATAAAATAAATATTCAAAACATCAGGTGCAAAAAATATGCATACTTCTAAACAAAAAATTACAGATAAAAATAATAAATGTAATACAAAAGCTTTACCAGGAAAAACTTCTGCCATCCCAAATGATCAAAACACTGAGGGTATAAATATAGACCAACTATTGCAAGCTCTAACATCTCAGCTATCCCATCATAATCAAGTCGAGCAACTAAAAATTTGTAAACAAATAATAGAGCGACTGGAAAATTTTCCACACCATAGCAGAATATTAACAGCAATTGTAGAACCAAGTAGCCTCAGCATTAAATATGCCAATCATGCTTTTTGCCAGCTAATGGGAATGGATCGGCTAGATGAAATAGAATCAAAGCAAAACATTAAGCTCAATGAGTTGGTAAGTGATTGGGAGAAAACAGAACTAGGAAAAATTTACCGCCTGCAAGTTTTGCACTGGGTACTCAGAGAACTTTATCAAATAGACACAGCAAATCTACAATTTCAAAATTATTCGATCATATCAACCATTAATTGCCCACAAAACTCAGAACCAAAATATATAGAATTCTGGTTTTGTTGCGAGCAACAAAAAGTACAAAGAGTTGGCAAAACTGTAGACGATTTTACGGATACCAATCTCAAATTAATGTCAACATCTGAACAAATAGATTGGCTAATACAACCGGGAAATCTAGAAATTTTAGCCCAACAGTTAAAATTGGAAAATTTCCAACTTGAGGGTTTGTGTTTACTCGAAGGCTTAGATGTAACTATTCAAGAACAAAAACGAAGACTAACTCAACTGTTAGTGGAACCAGAATCATTGATGCAGCGAGAGAAATTTCAGCAAATAGATAAATTAATGCGAGCGCTTTTCCGGGCAGATGATATGATTCTACTGCGCAATGAAGGAGAAAAACAACTAAAATTATTTATCGGCAGCGAGTATATAGCAACAAGTAACTATCCTGGACTATATTCCAAACAGTGTCTACAGGATTCTCCGGTATTAAAAACTGCTAAAGATAATCAAATTCAGAATATTCCTGACTTAAAGATACATTGTCAAACTGAGTGCGAACAAAATCTGTATCAAAAAGGAGTCCGCTCCTTGTTGCTAATTCCTCTAGTAATTAAAACTTCCTGCCCACAAGATAGTTCTGGACTTCAAGCAGTATTGGGAATAATCGGATTAACCAGCAAGCTCCCCAACAATTTTTATCCCTCTGATTACAAACACGCTCAGGAACTTATTTCACCTTTGACTACTGCGGTTCGTCAAACAATTCAACAACGGTTCACAAATATTCGTAATATTCACCCGTCAGTGGAATGGCGATTTTTGCAAGAGGCAGAGCGGCGTAGTTGGGGATTACCGCCAGAAACAATATTTTTTGAAGATGTATATCCTCTTTATGGTATCTGTGATATTCGTGGTTCTTCTACCGAACGTAATCGGGCAATTCAAACCGATCTACTGACACAATTTTGCTTAGGGTTGACAATTGTTGAAAGTGTTTCTCAAATAAAAGATAGTGCTTTTTGTCAGCAACTACGACAAGATTTGTTGGCATATATTAAGTCTCTAGAAGAAAAAGTATCAGTGGATAGTGAAATTACAGCACGAGATTATCTACATTTACATTTAGAAATTTACTTTGATTATTTTGTGAAATGTGGAGATGCTGCCAAAATTGCTGTAGAAGCTTATCTAGCTGCTTGTGACAACGAACATCATAGCGTGTATCAAGCTCGCGATCGCTATGACCAGATGTTGCAAAAAATTAACTACCATCTTCAAAGCACTTGGGAAGAATGGCAGAAGCAGATGCAGGAAATTCTACCCCACCATTGCGATTTTGAGGCTACTGATGGCATAGATCACATGATGTATGTTGGGAAATCCATTAATCCTAAATTTAGTCAATTTCATTTGTGTAGTTTACGTTACGAGCAACTACGAGCAATCTGTGATTGTGCTAGAACAATTTTGCGCCTGAGAGCTGAATCTGAGGAAGTAACTTTGGGAGTTGTACATCTGATATTAGTGCAGAATTCTACAATTGATATTTATCACAATGAAAGTACAGAAAGATTGTTTGATGTTAGAGGTACTCGCGATATTCGTTATGAGATTGTTAAAAAGCGAATTGATAAAGGTGTGGATCGGGAAACAAAGGAGCGGATAACTCAACCAGGAATGTTGACTGTGGTTTATTCTACTGATGAAGAGTGGCAAGAATATCAACAGTATTTCCGTTATTTAGTTCGTGAAGGTTGGGTAGAGGATAAAATTGAGAGTGGTTGGGTTGAACCTCTACAGGGAGTAAGTGGTTTACGGTTTGTTCGAGCAAAGGTACTGTTGCCTGAGGAGGCTACATCTAGTAAGTAGGCATTGCATAGTGTGGTAGTAGGGGAGTAGGGGAGTGGGGGAGTGGGGGAGAAATTGAAAAATATATACAGCGTATTTCATATTAGTCAGGTACACCACTCGCGGGCAAGATGCCCACACTACAAACACTTTACCATTCTTATGTGTACCTCATTTACCTGAAATCTGTTGTATCTTCACCATTACGCAAGAATGACTCAAGTTAGCATAATGTTTAATAATAAAATCGGTTATATTCCCTCAGATTATTTATATAAATATGATATCCCCATCGATACAGAAACGATATTAAAAACCCGTCAAGAAAGACACAAAAAATTATTTGAAACCTCTACTCAAAAGTATTACGAAGCAGTACAGACAGTTGCAGATATCAAAAGTGATTTTTTCGACTTTTCCGGTGCAGCGATAAAAGTCGGTCGTGCTGAGGAGCTTTCCCTAGAGCAACAACAAAGGTTTCATAACAGTTTGCAAACATTTTGTCCTTGGAAAAAAGGTCCGTTTGAACTTTTTGGTATAACCATTGATGCTGAATGGCGTTCTGACTGGAAATGGGAGCGTATCTTGCCACATATTAGTTCTCTGAAAAATCGTAAAGTCGCCGATATTGGCTGCCACAATGGTTATTTTATGTTTCGCATGGTAGCTCAACAACCAGAATTAGTTATTGGTTTTGAACCTTTTGCCAAACATTTTTGGAATTTTCAACTTATTCAAAATATTGTGCAACAAAAAATGCTGATGTTTGAATTGTTGGGGGTTGAACATATTCACTATTACTCCCAATTTTTTGACACCATTTTCTGCTTGGGTATTCTCTATCATCACACCGATCCCATTGCTTTATTACGCAAAATGAGACAAGCTTTAGCACCCAAAGGGGAAATTATTATTGACTGTCAAGGTATTCCTGGAGATTTACCAGTAGCTCTCACACCTCGGAAACGTTATGCTCAAGCACGAGGTATTTGGTTTCTCCCCACTCAGTCTTGCTTAGAGAATTGGATAGGGCGAGCGGGGTTTAGCGATCTTAATTGTTTTTTTGCCGAACCTTTGTCAGTGGTAGAGCAACGGCGCACTTCTTGGGCAAATATTGATAGTTTGTCAAATTTTCTTAATCCTGAAGACCCTTCGTTGACAGTTGAGGGTTATCCTGCACCTTGGCGCTATTACGCGATCGCTCGTAAATAATGAGCGGGGGAGTGTTCAACAATTAATAATTAATAATTAATAATTAATAATTAACAATTACCTCTCCTTACTCCCTACTTCCTATTCCCTACTCCCTTTAGCAATTTTTTTGAGTGTAGAAGCTCGATTTGCTAACCGGA
>NZ_CEZPJD010000313.1:0-8825 GCF_983059655.1 Okeania sp. | reverse complement strand
AACTCAAGAAATATCTATGAGCTGAATCTTTGATTACTGTTACTGATGATGGAGCGGCAGGTAACTCTGTTGACCAAACTATTTTCAGCTTTCCTATCTTGGCTAAATAAACTTTGTGTTGACCAATTTTAAACCCTCCTTTTGTAAATCTAGCAGTTTGCTTTGATTTTCTACTTTTGAACTGAGGAGGTCTTATAGGCTTACCTTTCCTTTCATCTCTAGTTGATTTAAAAAAGTTTTGATAAGCCTGGTTTAAATCATTCAAAGATTGCTGCAATGGTATAGCAGAAACTTCTGATAACCATTCTCTATATTCAGCCTTCTTAGCTTGAGTTATAAACTGTTTTTGTAGTTCAGAATTAGTGGGTTTCTTTTCTCCTGATTTATACTTTTGTTGGCAGCAAGCTAGACTATCATTCCACACAACTCTAACACAACCAAATAGCTTGGCTAATCGGTATTTTTGTCCCCGTGTTGGATATATGCGATACTTAAATCTAGCTTTCATAACTTGACTTTCAAACTAACAACATGATAACATATTTATTGAAAAAAAATCAACCCGCAAGCAATAAAAAGTCGCCCGCTTATGGGCGAGGCTTGAGACCCATTTTTTCGGTCAGTCGTTCTTCTGTCATAAATATTAAGTTAGAAAAATTATAACGCACAGAAAAATAAGCAAAATAACTATTTATAAGTAAAGTTTAGTTTTCAATAGTTAAACTATATTAATGATGTGGAAAAAGTTTTAAATATTACTTATGATTTTGAAAGTCTAGGGTCATTAACCATTAACTGAGTAAGCTCTTGTTTCATGGGATTTAAAAGTTTAGGATTAGAAATTAAAAAATTTAGTTTTTTCATCTGAAATGTTGTTTTTATTTCCTCTTCCCCAATTATTTCTTTCAATGCTTTTATTTCTTCTGATTGGGGATTTGGATAATTATATATGATCCAATATAAATAAGGGAATATTTCTAAATATAGGGTAAAATTTTTTTCTCTGTCTTCTATTTTCAAAACATAATTTACTTCACATTCTGCGCTCAAATTCGTCCATAAACAATCAATTAAGTTTAAATTAGAAATACACTTTTGATAACCTTCCCACAATTTTTCTTTTTCCCAACTCTTGCTATCTTTCTTCAATTGATAACGATTATTTAAGAAAGTGACAAATATCGCGATGCCTCCACCAACTAACGAGCTAATAACATATTTCCAAGCATCAGGAATTTCTGGAATAACCATTGATTTTATTTTTCTCAATTCAAATATGCAGCAATTAAATTATCAAAAATGTATTTGTTTATAGTTGCGCTGGATGCCCCCTAAATATATCTGGGAGAGCTAAAGCGCAACAACGACTTTTATTTAGGTAAAAAATCAGCTTTCTGATACAAAGCTATATATAAGGGCAGACAAATAACCTCCATCATAAAGATGAATTGTAACCACGACTATATGACTTTTAACTTTCATTTCCCAAGCATTTATTTTTAACTTGTGCCTTTTGACTTTTGACTTTTAACTTTCATTCTTTTGCCTTTTAACTTTCAATTCCCATGTCGCTGCTGATGCCATTGCCAAGCATGGGTAACAATTTCTTTAACCTCTGGATATTTTGGAGACCAACCCAATACTTTCCTTACTTTTTCGCTACTTCCTACCAAAATAGGTGCATCTCCTGGTCGGCGATCGCATTCTACCACTTTAAAATCTTTCCCAGTTACATTCTTAACCGTTTCTATCACTTCCCTAACAGAAAACCCATTACCATTACCCAAATTAAATACTTCACTTTTACCACCATTCAATAAATACTCTAATCCCAAAACATGAGCATCCGCTAAATCACATACATGAATATAATCCCGAATACAAGTACCATCGTGGGTAGAATAATCTGTACCAAAAATTGATATAGCATCTCGCTTACCTAATGCTGCTAATAATACCAGTGGAATTAGATGAGTTTCCGGATTATGATCTTCTCCAGTTAAACCATTAGGATGTGCCCCTGCTGCGTTAAAGTAGCGAAAACAAACAGACTTAAAATCATAAGCAACCTCAAAGTCCGAAAGTATTTGCTCTACCATCAGTTTACTTGCCCCGTAAGGGTTGATTGGATTTTTGGGATGATCTTCGGGAATAGGAGTAGTTTGTGGCTCCCCGTAAATAGCAGCAGTTGAAGAGAATACAAATTTTTTCACAGATGCTGCCAACATTGCTTCTAATAATGTCAGTGTACCTACTACATTATTGTGATAATATTTTTGGGGGTCTTTAACTGACTCTCCAACAAAAATATATGCAGCAAAATGCATAACTGCCGCTATATTATGAGTGGCAAAAATTTTGTCTAATAGAGAGCGATCGCTGGTATCTCCAACAATCATTTCTACTTTCAGGATATTTTCTACTATATCCCGATGTCCATAGATAAGGTTATCGAGAATTACGACTTCATAACCTGCAGTTTGTAGGGCCTGCACTGCATGAGAGCCAATATATCCTGCTCCCCCAGTCACTAAAATAGTTGGCTTGGTTTGTGACACTTTTTTTGTCTTCCTTATTGCTATTAATTGAGCTAGTAGTTTCCTGAAGTTAATCTTCGGTAGGCTGGAAATAACTTTTTTGTCTTTACCCTAAACTATCTTAATTAGGGCTTGCTGATTAATCTCAAAGTATTGACTGAATATTGGCAAGTGCATTCTGTCTCCTACCTCTACCAACAGACTTTATTCAGCAGACTCTAATTATATTACAAATAAACAGCAGAATATTTCCAATCCCCAACAAGAGATTGGAATTAGAGAAACTTAACTACAAATTAGCAATTTTTATATGTTATGCTTCTAAACTAAAATGTTTTTCAATTACATCAGGAATTTCTGCGGAGCTAATTCGGCTATAACGGGCTTTGTTAGGCATAATTACTAGATTAGGTCCTGCTTTGCACTTTTTCAGACATCCAGTCTTCTTAATTGTCACATGGTCTTGTAAGCCGCGATCGCTTAATACTTCTGATAATGCTTTACAAACTTTCCCTGCCCCCCGTTTTTGACAATCTGATTTTTGGCACACCAAAATCTGAGCTTTCTTCGCTGCACATTTAGAATTACTTTTAGTTATTTCTTCTGGAGATTTACTACAAGTATGTTCAGTTTCAGATGACTTCAGCTCTTTTAGTTGGCTAGATAAAGTTTCAACTAATCCCACACCATGATTTTGACATGGCTTTGTTGCGTTATTGCTAAAGTCTGGTACAATTTTAAAGGCTTTAAGTTCTTCTTCACCAGTTTTCCGATAAACTGTTCTTTCTCCAGTTACCTTTACTCCTAAACCTGGTATTAATACTGAGGCAAAAATTTTCCGTAAGGGCTTGGCAAGTTTGATGGTATAATTATTACCTGTTGGTGTCTCTACATGAATATATTTCAGTTTGTAGCCGTCTTTAATAGTAACTTCTTGGACTTGTCCTTCTAAGATAAATTTTGTCATTTGCTTCTTGGATTTAGACATTGTTGGTTATTTTTGCTTGGTGATGGTTATTGATGCGGCTAGGGGAAGGTTTAAATACCTACTAAAAGTAATGTACTTCTACAGATAAATACATTACTTTTACTTATCTCTAATTTATGGTATTAATTCAGCATATTAGCTAACCTGCCAACAGCGTTGTAACAATTGCACCAATTCGCAACGATTAGCTGTAAATTGTTTCAAAACACTTTCTAATTGGGTAGCTTCATTTGTGTTTTTGAGCTGTACCCGCAATGGCTTTTCTGCTTCACACCAACAATGAATATCCAATTCTTGTAAGCGTTTATAGACTTCCCATCGGTCTACCAAGCTTATTTGTAAAATTTCCTTAGTGTCTGGCCTCTGGTTGAATGTACTCATTTTTTTTCAATTGCAATATATTAGCACTAAATTTACCGTTAAGACCTCTAGCAGTTCTGATGTGTTTCTACCAGAGTAACTATATTTTTGACTATACAATAGCTGCTAAACTTTCTCAATAGTTTGATCGAAAAAATTTGCTAACTTAGAATATCTTCTATCTGCGATCTTGGCTCAGGTTGACTCTCCTATTAACTGTGATAGACTTAGAACTGTTAGCAATAAATAAAGCTAGATAACTAGCAATAAATTAAGTTAATTGAAAGGAGAATAGAATAAGATGGCTACAGCAACTCCAGTACAAGTATTTGGTCAGATTGCCGATAACCCAATTGGATTAGAAAAAAGTGTTACTGAACCCATATGTGAGGGTATGAATATAGCTTTGGCCAGTTTCCAAGCTTTATTCCTCCAATATGAGAAACATCATTTTGTTGTAGAAGGAGCAGAGTTTTATCAACTGCATGAGTTCTTTCAAGAAAGTTATGATGATGTAAGAGGTCATGTCCATGACTTAGCTGAACGCTTAAATGGTCTAGGTGGCGTTCCAGTTGCTAGCTTTGCTAAGTTGGCTGAAATGTGCTGTTTTACTCCTGAAGAAGATGGAAGTTTTGGCTCTAGAGCTATGGTTGAACACGATCTAGGGGCGGAACAAGAAGTGATTAAACTTCTACGTCGTCTTGCTGCACAAGCTGAAAGCTTAGGCGATCGCGCTACTCGCTACCTCTATGAGCAAATTTTACTCAAAACTGAAGAGCGTGCATATCACTTAGACCACTTCCTTGCTCCAGATACACTAGTAGTCTTGAACTAGGTTCTGATACTTATTAAGTAGCAATTTTAAGAATTTTCTGGTAAATGAACTATACAAAAGAAGCTGGTAGATGCAACACCTAAACTTGTGTTGTTATAGAATCTTTGTAAACTAGTAAAAAAATCTATTTCAGTAGGTATTTGTCAAGCAAAGCTTCAGAAAGTCCACTTCTTAAACTTTAATTGCCTACAAAACTTTCACTCAGATATGAAATACTAGAAGACAACTGGCAGAGAGGTACACCCAATTCTCTCTGTCAAACTTTTTTTGCTAGATTAAGTAGTTCCTTACTAATTCAAAGTATACCTCTGTTGCAAAATTTTTGCAACTACCCTAAATAAAATTTAATTTTTGTAAAACTTGTTACTGATTTTTGAATTATGAATTATATTTCCGGATAAGAGCATGAGAAAAAAAGTGTCTATCATACATTCCGGACTTCAAAATGTAATATAAAAAGTCAGGTGTTAGGTATCAGGTGTCAAGAGAAAATAATAGTGGTCATAATTCAATACAGTTCACTTAAAGATTTTTTTGCAGTTCTGTTATTTGAAGAGCTAAGTTAAGTTGGCACAAAAAAACTAAGTACGTAACAAAAAGTAAAGTAGCTCTAAAACCTCTTCCCTCTCTTGGTGCGCATTCCCTCTCTTGGTCAGCATTCCCTCTCTTGGTCGGCGTTCCCTCTCTTGGTCGGCGTTCCCTCTCTTGGTGAGCATTCCCTTGCGCCTGACGGCGGCGCGGGGTCTCACCGCTTGCGCCTGTCGGCGGCGCGGGGTCCGACCGCTTGCGTCTGATGCCGACGCGGGATATGACTGCTTGCGTCTGACGCCGACGCGGGGTCGCACCGCTTCTGCCCTCTGCCTCCTGCCTTCATCTCTCCTAATCCACAGGAGGGGTTAGAGGTGGGTTGTCTCCTACCCCTACCAACAGCTTTATTCAGCAAACCCTAATTATTCAGATTCCACATAAAAGTTTAAGTAAAATTTTTTTGCTCCGAATCTATATCTCAGGAGAATGGGCCAGGAAACCCAAAGAGCGATCGCTGTAAATCTTAATGTTAGGGTAAGGCCCTCCCCAGGTAATTATGTACTCTTGACGCAATGAAAAACAATTCAGGGCACATTTCCTACTGTTAATCCAGTCTTTGCACTCTCTCCAGGCATAATTCGGGCTTGCTGATTAAATCTCAAAGCATTGACTGATATTGGTTTCAGTCTTTTTTTGTCTAAAAAAGTGCCAGCTTTTCGGCCTAAAAAGCTCATGCATGCTAGTATTTCGGGACAATTATGGCAGAAAAATCAAGGTACTATTTTTCTGACTACTTCTTCTATAATAGACCTCTCCGGAAAAGAGGGAGTAGGGAGTAGGGAGTAGGGAGTAGGGAGTAGGGGAAAAGAATTGATGATTTATGCGTATGGGATTGATTTAATTTTTGACGATCGCCAGATGTCTAATTCTCATTCCTCCTGACTTCACTGATTTACCGATTCTGGCTCCTAACCCTACCACTCATAATTTTTCAGCAAACCCTAATTCCATACCTTCCTACAAACCGCCAACATATCCATAAATGATGGCCATCTGTTCTTGAGAAGGGATTAACTTATACTCATAGGTTAATATTATCAAATCCGCATTGTATGATAATTTTATCTCAATGGAGTGTTTATTGTTTGTTTGGTGGCGATTATCTCCTGGTCAATAGGAGATTATGAGATTATGCCGGGATTCCTCTCGCTCCATTTTTGATAGCTTAACTATACGACAAATAATTTAGCCAGATTATATATGAGTGACACAAATCACAAAAACACAAAAATATACTCACATTTTGAGATGACACTAACTACAAATTGAGTTGACAACAATTATGAACTAAATATTACTTGAATCACTTTATCTAATTGTAAAACATCTAATAATAAAAATGAAAGCTTTGGTTAGTCATTAGTTAATTAATTTGTATGAAATTACTCAATATATCATCCAAACAAAAAGCACTTGAAGAATTATTTACTCAAGTAATGTGTTCCAGCGTTATTACTCCCGATGAACGCCAGCAGATTCAGAACATATTATTAGCTGGTTATCTGAATGATGATGAGTATGCCATCATTAATAGGTTATTTTATAATCTCCGCCGTGGTTGGATAAAACTTGTTGACTAGCATTTTAGTATTCAATAAGTAGGAAAGGTTCAACAATTGATAATTAAAGCATGAATAATTAATAATTATTTCTGTCTAAATTGATATGGTCGAAGATATTGTTAACTTTTTCTTACGTTCAAGAATACGCTTTAAATATTGATTAACTATCAATTATTAATTGGCAATAAATATTATGTATCTTAATAAATACTCAAAAATCAAAAAAGTTGTGACGAAGGCCATAGTAGAGAGTAGTGGAAGAAGAGAATTCAAAGCTAAGAGCTTTTTTATTATGTCTAATTAATGAGATTCTGTTTAAGAGACTGTTGTAAAAGGAATGTTAAATCCATAGGGTGGGTTAAGAATTGCACAACATTAAAAAGCGACAATAGGTAAGCATTTCCTACAGAATGCCTACCTATGAAACTTCTGATCGAAAGTTATTTAATTTTGTCAAATATTTAGTAGCTCTTTTGTACAAATCAACATAAGATATTTGACACTATTTGACTATGTATCTGAACTTCGTCTTTGGCAAAATGGCACAATTTATGCTGTACAGGAGGTACGTTGGATTTTTCATCTACATTTACTGGGTACAATCTTGTAGGAATTCTGAAATTATCTAATAAATTTGATGCTTTTTGTTGTGGTTCAGTGAGTGGAGATGTATGGCTAGATCTTAGCAGATACTCCCTGTGAATCTCCATTAAGAAATGTTACAAATTTACATGAGTACACCCAAAAAAGGCGATCGCCATATCTTAACGAAGTCAGAAGTCAGAAGTCAGGAGTTAACCCACCCCTAACCTCTCCTAGGAGGGGAAGTAGAGGATTTGAGCTTCGCTCCAAAAATATTGCGCCAATCAAGGCCGGGTTTCAGACCCATTTTGTTTTGATAAGATTGATCAGGGCTTTAGAGTTTTATAGTAGATTTGTATGGGAGAAGTTTAGATATATAACTATATTTATGTATATCAATGTGCGCTGGCATATTTATAAAAACCTTTCTCAAGAGTCAAATTTTTGGGAAAATATTCAGCTTTCATACTACATTGAAGTTCGGAATGTAGGTTTGATATTTAATCAGCAAGCCCTATTTATATTGATATTTAAGATTAATCAAATTCTGCTACTACTGGAAAATGGTCTGAAGGAAGTATTCCATTATATTTTTTATTCTCTACTTTCACGCTGTTTAAATTTAACCTACTGTCATAATAAATAGTGTCAATAGGCAGAAAAGCTCTGTCTGTAAAATCATTATAAGTCATCTGATTACTTAACTTTAAATCAGATAAAGCGTCTAATAAATACAATCCATTTTTCAAAGGATTTAAAAAAGTATTTCGTGCGATCGAACCTGGTCGATCGTTAAAATCTGCTGTGACAAAAATCAATGATTCTTTGTCAGGATTTAATTTTTCTGTTTGTAGGAAATCAAAGATTAATTTAGCACCTAATTCTCTGGCTTTTTTACTATCATAATCTAAGTGGGTATTAATAATAACTATTTGCCGATTATCTTCAATAACATTAAATCTTGCCCAACTAGCTATTCTGGGTAAATGATTTCCCCAACTAGAAGTAATACTACCTGGTACATTTGGTGTTTCACTCAGCCAAAAATCTCCATGGTCGAGACAATTTAATTTATATTTCTGATAAAATATTGCACAGTGTTCATCATCACCCGTACCTCTTCTATCGCCTCCAAGACTGTAATAATTAGGCAATAATTTCTGTAAATCTAATAACTGATTTACTTTAACTTCTTGAGTGCTAATTATATCTGGAGCACATTCATAAATTAAGCTAGCTATAGCATTTTTTCTGACCTCCCACCGATAATTTTCAGGGTCAGGTTTATCATATCGAATATTAAAAGTAATAATTTTGATTCCCATTGTTTTGTAAGCATTCAGCGGTCAGCTATCAGCTATTAGTTATTAGCT
>NZ_CEZPJD010000312.1:0-8833 GCF_983059655.1 Okeania sp. | reverse complement strand
CCCTGAGCTAATAACTCATAGCTGATAGCTGATAGCTGACGGCTGAATGCTTACAGTAGGGCTAAAAATTACTAATTACCAAATAATTAATAATTATTGGAAAAGTAATTATCCATTATCCACTATCCATTAACTGCCAACTCCTAATTTAACTTCTGTCCAAGCTCTATCGTATAGAATAGTTGCTTTACCAAGATCTTGAATATAATCAAGTTTTGCAAATAATTCTGGTGGGGGATAAATTGCAGGATTATTCAAATCAGCAGCTTCGATTAAACCTAGATCTTTTGCAGTTTGATTTGGAGTTGCATACTTAATGAAATTGGAAATTTTTGCTCCTATTTCTGGTTCGAGAATGAAGTTAATAAATTTTTCTGCCAGCTCTTTATTATTACTTCCTTTAAGAATAACCATATTATCAGTTAAGAGAATACTTCCTTCTTTGGGAATAGCGTAACGAAGGTTGGGATTTTCTTTCATAATCTGGAAAATATCTCCACTCCATTCACAGGTTAAATCTACTTCTCCTTGGTCTAATAAATTTTGACCTGTATCGGGGGCAAAAGCAGCGATCGCCTCTTTATTTTTAATCAGAAAATCTCTAGCTTCATTAATTTCTTGAGGGTTAGTTGTATTGGGGTCATAACCAAGAGAAATTAAGGCAATTGCAAAGCTACTTCGCATATCATCTAATAGAGCAACTCTGCCTTTAAATTTAGGGTCAAACATAGTTGACCAACTATTAACTTCGCCTTCAGTAGCTTTGAGATTATAGCCGATTCCCATTGTGCCCCATTGGTAAGCCATACTATATTTATTTCCAGGGTCGTAAGGAGGATTAATAAATTTTTCATTGAGATTTTTAATATTAGGAATATTTTCCTGATTCAGTTCTTCTAGCAATCCTTCAGCTACTAGAATTTCCACCATATAGTCACCAGGAAAAGCTACATCATAACCAGGATTTCCTGGCTTAATTTTGGCATAGAGGTCTTCATTACTTTCGTAAGTATCGTATTGAATTTTGACATTAAATTTATTTTCAAATTCAGTAATTACTTCAGGAGCAATATATGTTGACCAATTATAAATACTTAGGACGTTATTATTGCTAATTTCTGAAGAATTAGGACTATTATTACTACAACCTATTGGTAAAATCACAGCCATAGTAAATAGCAGTAGAAAAGTAATCAGTTTTTTCATATTCACAGATACTTATTTAGTCATTTTGTAAGAATTTACTGCGGAATGCTGCGCAAACAGCCATTAGCGGTCAACTTTCCTCTTCCGGAGGAACTACATTAACAGCAATTAGTAATTTGAGGATTTGAGTAATATTGAGTCGTGAGCAAGTAGCTAATTTATTTCCGACTTTTAATTCTGTTAAATCTTTCAACTCTGATTCCTCAAAAAATGGCAATTAAATTAATAGCTGACAGCTAAATGTTTACGTCTTTTAGGTCTTTTTTTGATTCCCTAATTGTTCAACAAAAATGGCAGATATTACCAACATCAAAGAAGCTATTAACATCAAAGTAGATATAGCATTAATTGCTGGTGTTACGGAAAATTTAATCATACCATAAACAAATAATGGTAATGTAGTTGAACCTACTCCCGCAGTAAAAAAAGTTATCACAAAATCATCTAATGATAAAGTAAAAGCTAATAAAGCAGCACTAAAAATTCCCGGCCAAATCAAAGGTAAAGTAATACGAAAAAAAGTTCGCCATTCATTAGCACCTAAGTCTAAAGCTGCTTCCTCTAAAGCTGGGTCAAGTTCAGCTACCCGCGCTCTCACAGTTACCACAACAAAAGAGATACAAAATGCTATATGACCAATAATTACTGTAGGTAAACCTAGCACTAGACGAATACCTAAAAAAATTTCTATTAGTTGAAAGCTTAGATAAAAGAAAGCTGATAAAGAAAGCCCTATAGTAATTTCTGGAATAATTATTGGTAGAAAAAGTATTGCCTCCAATACAGTCCGTCCGGGAAAACGAAAACGTTCTAATGCTAAGGCAATCATAGTACCAAAAATTGTAGCGATGATTGTTGAAACTACTGCTACTAAAAGACTGTTTTTCAAAGCCTCCCAAATCATCACATCAGTAATAGTGCCATTAGTTGTTCCTTGTAATAAATTCCTATACCAATCTAAAGTGAATCCTCGCCAAATAGCATTAAAACGAGAATCATTAAAAGAGTAAATTACTAATATAAAAATCGGTAAATAGAGAAAGGCAAAACCCAGAGCAGCATTTAGCCATAATCCAAACTTACCAAGAGAACGAATAAGTAAATCAAGTTGTTTCATTCTGTAGCAATCCTATTTTATTTGTGTATAAAAATCTTATCGCTTTTAGGGAACAGGGAACAGATGAAAGTTTCAGTTTTTTTATCTACTTTTTGATTACCCGCAACTTATTTAGGATTGCTATAGCTTTTAGAATGATACTTTTTTCTCTTCTGAAATCCGGAAATATATCATAACTGGGATTAATACAATTACCATTAATAAAATTGATAAGGCTGAACCAAATGGCAGATTTCTCGCTGTGATAAACTGATCTTGAATAAGATTTCCCACCATCATAGTTTTGGCACCACCTAAAATATCAGGAGTAATAAAAGCACCAAATGCTGGAATAAAAACTAGTAATGAACCAGCAACTATGCCTTTGATTGTCAATGGTAAAACTACACGAAAAAAAGTTCGTAAATCATTCGCTCCTAAATCTTGAGCAGCTTCTAACAAAGAAAAGTTAAAACGTTCAATTGTGGCATACAAGGGTAAAATCATAAATGGTAAATAGCCATAAACTAAGCCAATAATTACAGCAAATGGGGTGAAAATCAGAGGCAAAGGTTCATCAATTAGCTGCAAGCTTTGTAGGACAATATTAAATACTCCTTCGGTACGAAGTAATACAATCCAAGCATAAGTACGAACTAAAAAATTTGTCCAAAAGGGGAGAATTATTAGTATTAGTAATATATTGCGCCAAGGTTGTCTACGGGTAGCAATAAAATATGCTAAGGGGTAGCCAATTAGTAAACATATAATAGTTGTAGTGAGAGCTAAAAATAAAGACCACCCAAATATTCTCCAGTATATTCCTTGAGCTAGTTGTTGATAATTATCTAGGGTGAATTTCCAGACAAGACCACCGTAAGTACCTCTTTCTAAGAAGCTATAAATAAGTACAATTATTAAAGGGATAATAAAGAAAATTAAGATCCAGATAGTTGCTGGAAATAGCAGAATTAGTAAATTGGTTAATTTACGAGTTTCAGTAGTTGATGTTGATTGCTTTTTATGAGTTTGCCACATATTAATTAGTTGATGACTATTAGTTCGTCAATAAAAGATTAAGTAGGGTGTGTGACGTTAGGGAATAGCAGAAAATAAATTATCCCAATTTTTGTACTTAGTATCGTTAACTAGCTACTCTCTACTTCCTTACTTTTTCGATTTCTTCCCTACTGCCTACAGCAAAGCTGCCTTACTTTCATAGCTAATTGGATAATTTTTTATTTTGAAGTCCCTTACACTGACCATTATTCCAGAAATGGTCAGTTTGACAGCTCACACATTATGTGCTGTGGGAGGCGTGCATTACATAAAACGCTTTGCACCCTACGCGATCTAATATTTATCAGGACTTACACAAAATATGTTGACAGTTCAAATATAAAGCAATGTGTGCCGACATATTTACAAATTACATGAACTGTCCAATAGCTAAAAGTCTTATATTATTGGCTTTTTATTCCCCCTGTTGCCTCACAGGAGTCAGCATTCCCTCTCTTGGTCTCATGGATATGGCTAGGAGACCCGTTCAAAGATCGCCATCCCACCTTACAGGAAGCTGCCCTAACTACCAGTTGCTATCTGGCACCGACGCGGGTTCTGACCACTTGCGTCTCATGCCGACGCAGGGCCGCACCGCTGTTGCCTATTGCCTGCGCACAGCGCTATAAATGTTATAGCTTTGCATTTATAGCGGTTTTCAGAAAGATGGAACACAGTCCTAAAAATAAAAACCCTTGTAGATACTTTGTATGGAACCTCTCTACTTTAGTCTACCTAAGTAAAAACTACTATAATCTTTACTTGATAGATATAACTGAGATATCATTATCAGTGTTCTACGCGATCGCCAAAATATCTCCGATAGTAGAAAACATCTTCAGAAGGCAACAGTGGGAAAAAATCTCCCTTTTTAAATTTCATTACAGTCTATTTCCTGACTAACTCTTTTTTTGCTATACCTGAACAATACCATTGGATAGTGACGAATATCAATATAAGTCAATTTTTATATATTGACAAATTCACAACTTTATGATCTTAAGCTGCAATCTAGATCTTGTAGAGTCCAAAGTCTTAAATATTATCAATTTTTATATATTGACAAGTATGCAATTTTGTGCATAAAAAACACAATCAGTAATTTTACGAATCTAAGCAACTATGCCATGTCAAGAGTCCGTAAAATTATAGAGATTTTTTTTAAAGATTTAATAAAGGTATAGACTACCTAAAAAAATCGAAGATATCAACTTTTATATATTTTCATCCTGAGTAGTAATTGGCATAATTGAATAAGAAAAACATCAATGCTTTCTATGGAAATAAAAGATACTCTATCTTCAATAAAAAATATGAAAAACTGCGCTAAAAATAATCAAGAAAGTATTTGGAAAAAACATATAGTTAAAACCAAAAGAAAAGGATATTTCCGGAATATACAGGAAGTAAAAGTTGTAGCTAAAGTAGCAAACATGGCTTTTGATCCATCGACATCAAATCCTTTTCCATCAAAGGTTTGGGTAGTTTATAGCTCTTTGTAAAAATAATATTATATATATCGATCCGCTTATATGAAAAATATTGGCTATCATACAAATTTTAATCGGTATTATAGTTTCCAAAAATTAAATTTTTGGAATTTTTTTTATTCAATCTGTTTTTTAAATAACTACTTTAAAAAATCAAACACTTACCAATAAATTAATTATGTAGAGACAAATAACTTTATATATGTATAGACAAATGCTTGTATAATTTTATTCTTAAATAGATTAATGATGATTATAATAATTGTATAAAAATCTTAGGCGTTGCTGAATTAGTGTACGATATTAGTCTTAATTATATAGGAGTCAAGCAGGGAAGCTGTCGGATTGGCGACGTACAGGAGTCAAGTGTCAGGAGGTAAGTGTCAGGAGGTAAGAAAGAAGAAAAAAGAAGAATAGAAGGAAAAAGTTTTTTTGTTTAGCTGGGGCAAAACGCACGTTAAAGCTATGTGAAAGGTCAATTGCAGCATTCTGTACCAAAAACTTTTAAGTAGATCTACCTCCTACTTTCATCTAACTATAAATTTTAATGCCTACCTACTTATATACAAAATATCAAAACTATTTTCAAAATATCTATAACTATAATGAATGATTGATGACACCAATGGGAATGATAACCAAGTAGGGGAGACAACACCTATCTCACAACTTATTTTGACTGCTATAATAGTATAATTTTATATACAAGTATAAATTAAAAACTGTGAGAGAAAAAAATAGTATGTTATAATTCCCAGTGTAAATAAATTCTGATGATTTTTAGCACCAACCGCCAATAGTTTTCTAATTCTAAGATTTGTTCTAACTGTGGTTTGGTCAAAAATTTACTGTCTCTATCAGAGCGTGTATTCAGTTGCGAATATTGCAGTTTCATTGGCGATTGCTCCGCAACGCTAGCGCGAACGAGACTTGTTTGCGGAGCATGACCTAGAAAATGCTCTAGCTAAGGCGGTCAGTTCAACCGTGAAACTTGTGGACTGGAAAGTGCCGACACTTTTAGGTAGAAGCACCGAATAGAACAGATAATTGTAGATTTTACAGATTATTGTAGGTTTCTAAGAACGGTCAGAGTTAGTATGGCAGCCATCGAATCAATATCATTATTTACTGAACAGTTAGTAAGAGCTAAAACAGGTAAATCTCTGTCAGACATTGAAAGAGAAGTTCTACGACTGTCTTTGTCTGGAAAAACCTATAGTCAAATAGCCTCCAAATCTGATTACTCTAGAGATTATATTAGCCAAAATGTGGCTCCCAAATTATGGAGGTTGCTCAGTCATATTCTCAAAGAAAGAATTAGCAAAACTAACTGCCTTTCTGTATTAGAAAGACAACTATTTATTTATCAAGCAAGTAGAAAGCAACCTACATATACCAGCTTAATTAATAGAAATACAGTCCAATATTCAGAAAATTCCGACATTAATGATTGTAAATTACTAGATGGTAGAATCCCCATGGGTTCTCCATATTATATAGAACGTGCGGAGCAATTAATCTGTTATTCAGAAATTAATAAACCAGGATCGTTTCTGCGTATCAAAGCACCCAGACAAATGGGAAAAACTTCTCTATTAATGAGAACTATTAGTTATGCTATCAAACAACAATATCATACAGTACGATTAAGTTTACAAAGAGTTGATAGTACAGTTATCAAAGATATCAATAAATTTTTAAGATGGTTTTGTGCTAGTGTAACCAGAAAATTACAGCTAGAATCAAAGTTGAATGAATATTGGGACGAAGATATTGGTAGTATAGAAAGCTGCACTTTATACTTTCAAGAATATTTGCTTTCTATCACAAATAATCCCATAGTTTTAGCAATAGATAAAGTAGATTATATTTTTCAGTCTCCAGAAGTAGCTAATGATTTTCTGTCAATGCTGCATTCTTGGTATGGAGAAGCAAAGGAAGTTAAAATTTGGCAAAAACTGCGGATAGTATTAGTAAAATCTACAGAAGCTTATATTGCAATGAATATTAATAAATCACCTTTTAATATGGGGATAGCTATAGATTTATCCCCATTTATTCTCGAACAAATCCACGAATTAGCACAACGTTATCAAATAGATTTATTACCACAAGAACAAGATCAACTAATGCGATTAGTGGGTGGTCATCCCTATCTAATTAATACTACTTTTTATCACATAAAATGTCGTAATGCCAGTTTAGAAAGTTTAATCAAAACAGCGGCTACAGACACAGGTATTTATAGTAACCATTTGCATCAACATTTACAAAATCTGCAACAATATCCAGAACTTAAAACAGCTTTTGAACAAGTATTGCGGACTGTAGCTCCTGTAGAGTTAGAGCAGCTACTGGCATTTAAGTTAAAAAGTATGGGCTTGGTTGTACAATTAGAAGGTAATTTAGTTTTGCCTAGTTGTGACTTATACAGGCGATACTTTTATAATGTATTTTTTGGTATGTAGTTGGGTTTAGGGAGTAGGGATTAGGGAGTAGGGAGTAGGAAACCCACCCCTAACCCCTCCCAGGAGGGGAAATAATTGATAATTTATGTGCCAGAATTGATTTTATTTTTTATTATGGGAGAAATCTAGTCGTTACCGATGATGATGATGGTTGCTTGGAAGCTTATGATTTGGATGGAAATCTCCTGGATGCCGCACGACGATATATTGAGTTATTAGCTTGGAAAAATTTAGAGGATGTGCGAGGACAGGTCGAAACAGGAGATTATCCCCCCGAACTGAATCGCGAATCAACATTGTGGGGTCGTTCTGAAGTAGTAACAAAAGAGTGAAATTTCCCCTCTTTATTCCTTCAACCCCCTAACTAAACTAATGGTTCTTGCTGAGTAGTGCAATGTATTCCTCCGCCTCCGGCAGCAATTTCATCAATATTAATTTGCACAATATCTCGACTTGGGAAAAGTTCTTCTAGAGTTTCTTTGGCACGCCTGTCTGCCTGGCGATCGCCAAATTCTGGTGCAATAACAGCATCATTTATCGCATAAAAATTAATATATCCTGCTGCAAAGTCATCGCTTTCATATCCCGGTCGTATTCTTTTCGGTGCTGGAAGCACAACAACTTCTAGTTTTTTTCCATCCGCATCCGTTGATGACCGCAAAATTTCTAAATGTTTTTTGGTAACAGCACGATCGAAAGATTTAGGATTTGGATCGTATCCTGCAACAACAACACCGGGACTAACAAAACGGGCATAAAAATCTGTATGTCCATCGGTAATATCATAACCTCTGATACCTGGTAACCAGATAATTTTACGCAACCCCAATAAAGCCTTCAATTCTGTTTCGCAATCAATTTTGCTCCAACCAGGATTGCGATTATTATTGATAATACAACTTTCAGTTACGATCGCTGTACCATTACCATCAACTTCAATACCACCTCCTTCAAATACAAGTTCTGTATTGATTAGCGGTACTCCTGATTTTTTTGCCACAAACCGAGCAACCTCAGCATCGCGGTCATGATATTGCTTGTTTCCCCAACCATTAAAATTAAAATCAATGGCCGCTTTTTGACCTTCCTCATTTACCACAAAAACTGGCCCTGTATCTCTAATCCAGAGGTCATCTATAGGGCAAAAAATCAACTCCACACTAGAGCCACATTTGGCTGCGGCTACATCATAGTCTGCCTCACGAACTAACATTTTTACGGGTTCATATTCAGCGATCGCTCTGGCGATGTTTGCTAGATTATCTTGTACGCCAGAATAGTATTTACGTCCCCAAATATCTTTACTTGCACTAAATGCCATCCAAGTACACAAATGAGGTTCGGTTTCATCTGGCATATAAAATGAGGAATTTGATGACATAGAAGATAATGTTTGATTTGATAATTGAGGATTAGTTGTAGCAGAGCTGACTAAACTCTTGAGAAAAATATAGCTTGATGTGGTCGATATTAATTGGAGAAAAAATCGTCTGTTCATAAACAAAGGCAGAAGG
>NZ_CEZPJD010000311.1:0-8890 GCF_983059655.1 Okeania sp. | reverse complement strand
TTATCCTTGTCTGAGTTAACAGAGTGGGTACAACAGCAAGGACAACCTGCTTATCGAGGCAAACAACTATATCAATGGATATATCAAAAAGGGGCTAAGTCTCTGGCAGATATCACTGTATTTTCCAAACAATGGCGCGAGGAGATTAAGCATTTTCCCATAGGTCGCTCTGCCATACATTACCGCTCCGTTGCTCCGGACGCAACAGTTAAATATCTGCTACAACTATCAGACGGTAATATTATTGAAACTGTGGGCATTCCTAGTCATAAACGTCTAACTGTATGTGTGTCTTCTCAGGTCGGTTGTCCAATGGCTTGTGATTTTTGTGCTACTGGAAAAGGAGGCTTTACCCGCAACCTAGAAGCACATGAAATTATCGACCAAGTGCTGACTGTGCAAGAAGATTTTGAGCGACGAGTTAGCCATATTGTGTTTATGGGAATGGGGGAACCGTTGCTGAATACTAAAAATGTCTTGGCTGCAGTGAGGTCTCTGAATCAAGATGTGGGTATTGGACAACGTAATATAACTATCTCTACTGTGGGAATTCGCGATCGCATTCGTCAATTAGCCGAACATAAACTGCAAGTGACTCTCGCTGTTAGTCTTCATGCTTCTAATCAAAGATTGCGGGAACATCTGATTCCTAGTGCTAAATCTTATCCATTAGGGGATTTGATAGCAGATTGTCGTGAATATGTCAACCTCACAAAGCGAAGAATTAGTTTTGAGTATGTGATGTTAACTGGTTTTAATGATTTACCAGACCATGCTAAAGAATTGGCTAAAAATCTGCGGGGGTTTCAGTGCCATGTTAATTTAATTCCCTATAATCCTATTAGTGAGGTTGACTATCAAAGACCAACAGGAGAAGATATCAACGCTTTTGTTAATGCTCTGGAAGAAAAACATATTGCAGTTAGCGTTCGTTATTCCCGTGGTTTAGAAGCTGACGCCGCTTGTGGGCAATTACGGGCGTCGCGGGTTAGTTAGTGTGGCTCACAGGGATTATGGCACGGATGTACGGATAGAGTAGGTAGGTTGGGTTAAGCGGCAGCGCAACCCAACAAAAGCGAAAAATCTGACCAAAAAATGTAGACAGAGGTACTGATAACTGAAATATGGCTCACAGGGATTATGGCACGGATGTACGGATAGAGTAGGTAGGTTGGGTTAAGCGGCAGCGCAACCCAACAAAAGCGAAAAATCTGACCAAAAAATGTAGACAGAGGTACTGATAACTGATTATGGCACGGATGTACGGATAGAGTAGGTAGGTTGGGTTAAGCGGCAGGAAAGTGTAACGCACCGCCAAATCTACAATGTTTCGGTGGGTTACGCTGACGCTAACCCACCCTACTGTTGCTCTCACGAATTCTCTAATTCCTGCAATGTCTCTTTTGCCCACTCCTGCAGTTGTTCGTCTGGGTCATTTTCTGCTCTGTCTTGTAATAGTGGGAAGATTTGCGGATGCTCTGGGTAATATTCGACTATTGCTTCTAGTGCTGTTTGTCGAGGGTTGTCTTGAAAGTCATTTTCACGTTGAAAGGGATCATTGAGGGCGATACGATAAAACAATTCTAAAATTCCCTCCTCATGTTTCCCAACCAGTAGCTATTTGTCGCACCGCTTCACTTCGCACACCCCAATTCTCATCAGACACTACCCATTGTTTGAGTAATTCTAAAATTCCCTCCTCATGTTTCCAACCAGTAGCTATTTGTCGCACCGCCTCCCGTCGCACACCCGATCTATTATCAGACACTACCCATTGTTTGAGTAATTCTAAAGTTCCCGGCTGATTTTTCCAATCAGTAGCAATTTGTCGCACTGCTTCACGTCGCACATCCGAGTCACCATCAAAGGTGGATTAATTTCATTCCCAATAGTAACTAATTTCTTAGTATCCAAAAATTTTATATCATTATCAAAAGCACTAACCAAAACTTCTAAAACTGACTTATTTTCAATAAACTTTTTTAAAGGTTTAGTATATTTCTTTAACTCACTTTCACTTAACTCAGCATTTTCTAACTCTTGCTGTATCAAATCTAAAAAATATTTAATAGCTTGTGCCGTAGCTTCTTGTAAAACTTTTCCATTTGTTATCCCACCAATAGCATCAGAAATACCTTGTTTAAAAAAATCTTTAACATAGTCTTCAGCAGTACCCTTAGCTAATTCTCCAATAACTTCCTGAGCAATAAATTTAACCGCTTCACTACCACCCCAAGCAATTAACCATTCAATCATAATTATTTAATCTGTTATGTGTTAGTTATTTTTTATAATAGCGCTGTGCGCAGGCAACAGGCAACAGGCAACAGGCAACAGGGGGAATAAAAAACCGATAGGCGTAGGTTGGGTTGAGGAACGTTAGCGGAGCTTATCCGTTAGGATAAACCCAAAAGTAGCAAGGTTTTGTTGGGTTTCCCTTCGGGAAGCTCCGCTAACACTGCCGTTCAACCCAACCTACGTTTTTAGGCGTGTCACTTTCTTCCCTCCTGACTCCTGACTCCTGACTCCTGACTCCTAAAGTTAAGAAACCTTAAACCTCTCTAAATTTCCAGTAGGAATAGAGGCAATAAGTTGTCGCGTATACTCTTGTTGCGGTTGATTATAAACTTGTTCAGCTAGGCCAATTTCTTCAATTTTACCTTGATTCATTACCATAATTCGATCGCTCATAAATTTGACTACACTCAAGTCATGGGAAATAAATATGTAAGTTAAACCAAACTCATCCTGTAACTCTTTAAACAAATTCAACACTTGCGCTTGCACCGATACATCTAAAGCTGAAACAGACTCATCACAAATAATCAATTTAGGATTCAACGCTAAAGCACGAGCAATACAAATTCGTTGACGTTGACCACCAGAAAAAGCATAGGGATAACGATTTAATGAATCAGCAGTTAATCCTACCCTTTCTAATAAATATGCTGCACGATCGCGTCGAATTTTGTAACTATTGCCTACGCCATGAATTAACATTGGCTCCATCACCGCATCGCCAACAGTAAAACGAGGGTCCAAAGAACTAAAGGGGTCTTGAAAAATAATTTGCATATCCCGTCGCAACCTCCGCATCAATTGCTTAATTCCCGACTTACCATGAGAGTTTGTAATTTCTTGACCCTCAAAAAATACCTGCCCACTTGTAATAGGAATCAATTGTAATATTGCTCTAGCTAAGGTACTTTTACCACAACCAGACTCTCCCACTAAACCTAAAGTTTCACCAGGAGAAACTGCAAAATAAACGTCATTAACTGCCATATATAAACGTTTAGTTTTACCAAACATTCCTTTGACTGGGAACCCTACTCGCAAATTATTAACTTGTAAGATATTTTCCGTTGTTTGGGGAGTTGTTCGTTTTGCTAAATCTACATCTTGTTTTTCTGCTGCTGTTATCTCTTTTTCCCTAATTTCAATTTCGCCATTCGAGTTTGTTACTTCTTCCATAAAATCAGAAACAGTAGGTAGACGCAAAATTTTTCCATCGAGGGGAGGGCGACAAGCTAATAAACCTTTTGTGTAGGGATGCTGTGGCTGAGTAAATATTTGTCCGATTTCGCCAAACTCAACTATTTTACCTTGATACATTACTGCTACAGTGTCTGCAACTTCAGCCATTACTCCTAAGTCGTGAGAGATAAATATCACTGACATTCCTCTGCGTTTTCCTAACTCCCGGAGTAATTCTAAAATTCTCGCTTGCACTGTGACATCTAAAGCTGTTGTGGGTTCATCTGCAATTAATAGAGTAGGATTACAAGAAATCGCCATTGCTATCATCACTCTTTGCAATTGACCGCCAGAAAGTTCGTGGGGATAACGGTCTAGCATGGCCAGCTTTTTTTTGTTGACTTGCAGCATAATTTCGCGATCGCTTGCACCACTACCACTACTTCTTCCTTCTTTTTCCCCCCCTTTCAAAGGGGGGTAGGGGGGATACCTCCTTCCTTCTTCTGTTATTTCTTCTATAGATTTTTGTCGCAGCACTTCATCATTGGGCAGTAGTTTGACTTCTTGAAGTAGAGATGCTGCTTGACGTCGTGCTTCTGCTGGTGAAATATTTTGATGAAATCTAATAGCTTCTGTTAATTGAAATCCAATGGTATAAACAGGGTTTAGAGAACTCATCGGTTCTTGGAAAATCATGGCTATTTTGCCACCCCGGTATTCTTGTTTTTGCTCTTCTGATAACTGTAATAAGTTTATAGGTTGAGAATTTTGTTCATTTTCAGCAGAATTATTGAACCAAATTTCACCGCTAATTTGACAAGATTTAGTTAGTAATAAGCCCATAATTGCTAGAGATGTAACAGATTTTCCGGAGCCTGATTCTCCTACAATTCCTAAAGTTTGCCCTCGTTTGACAACAAAAGATATACCATCAACAGCTTTTAGTAGTTTTTCTTCTGTTGTAAATTGAACTTTAAGGTTGCGAACATCCAGTACAATATTGCTCATTATAAACTAAGTATTAATAATCAGGTTAATTTATAGATAATATTTTTGTAAATTATATAACAAGACTATAATTTTGTCAATTTTTTTAATAATTAAAATATTCTCTATAGCAATCCTAAATAGGTTGCGACAAATCAAAAAGTAGATAAAAAAACTGAAACTCTTACCTGTTCCCTGTTCCCTCTCTTGGTCAGCATTCCCTTTCTTGGTGCGCGTTCCCTTGCTACTGTCGTCGTCGCGGGGTCGCACCGCTTGCGCCTTTCGGCGGCGCGGTATCTGACCGCTATTCCCTAAAAAACAGTAAGATTTTTGACACTAATAAAATAGGATTGGTATAGTTTTTAATTTGCCCAATTTATTTGCCCAATTTGAGACTCAACTAATTAAGTATTTGATCTAAAAAATTATTAAGGTAAAATAGTTATTAACTATTATTTAGTAGGTAATTATTATCTAGTAAATAATAACCAATATAGAAAAAGCATCTTTTTTTTTGGATAATTTTACTGAAATATTTCAATGAATTTAGTTATAGCAAATTACTAATTTATGTATATATACTTAAAATTATGTATAACAATCAATTTAAAAAATTTTTGGGTGATATCTTAGTAGTGGATGACCAACCTAATAATCTCCGAATTTTAGCTAAAATACTATCTAAAAAAGGGTATCACGTTAGGGAGGCAATCAATGGAGAAATGGCATTAATAGCTATTGAATCACAAGTGCCTGATTTGATTTTATTAGATATTATGATGCCAGAAATAGATGGTTATAAAGTTTGTCAACACTTAAAAGCAAACCCTAAAACTAAGGATATTTCTATTATTTTTGTTAGTGCTCTTAACGGTTCTGTTGATAAAGTAAAAGGATTTTCCGTGGGAGGAGTAGATTATATTACTAAACCACTACAAATAGAAGAATTATTGGCTCGTGTAGAAAATCAACTGATGATGACCAAACAAAAACAAAAATTACAAGAAGAAAATACTCAACTCAAACAAGAGATTTCAGAACGTCAACAAACTGAGGAAGAATTACAATTATTACACAGAGCAATTGATGCTTGTCAAAATGGGATAATGATTACTGACTCTACTCAAACAGATAATCCAATTGTTTATGTCAATCAAGGCTTTGAAGAATTGACTGGTTATTCAAAAGCAGAAGTAATGGGCAAAAATCCTAGATTTTTACACAAAAATAATCCACATCAAACTGCTCTGAGAGAAGTTTCTATAGCTCTACAAGAACAAAGAAAATGTAATGTGATTTTACAAAATACTCGTAAGAATGACACAAGATGGTGGAATCAACTATCTATTTCTCCGGTACCAGACACTACTGGAAGACTACTAACTCACTTTATCGGTGTGCAAACTGATGTAACTCAACGCCAAGAAACGGAGTTAGCGCTACGATTATCTGAAGAAAAATTTGCCAAAGCATTTAGTACTAATCCAGCTCCAATGATGATTTGTACACTTAGAGAAGGACAGTTATTGGATGTAAATAATAGTTTTTGTACCTTGAGTGGCTATAACAGAGAAGAATTACTTAGCCAAAGCACTATAGATTTAAGAATTTGGGTAGACTCAAAAGAACGTAGTCGCATTACTAAGATATTAACATTAAAAGGAAAATTCAAAAACCAAGAAGTTAATTTTCGCACCAAGTCAGGGAAAATTATCACGACTCTCCTCTCCGCAGAAGTTATTTACATAGATCGAGAAGCTTGTGTAGTAGCAGTAGGGAAAGATATCACAGATCGTAAACGGATGGAAACAGCTATGTCAAGAGCTAATCAAGAGTTGGAACGCCTTGCTAGCATAGATAGTCTAACCGCGGTAGCAAACCGTCGTGAATTCGATCAATATTTCCGTCAACAGTGGCAAGTATTGAAACGGGAACAGTTGCCCCTAACTATTATTATGTGCGATATAGATTATTTTAAAAGCTATAACGATACTTATGGCCATCAAACAGGAGACTATTCTTTAAGGCAAGTTGCTCAAGCTATTAAGCGTTCGGTGAAACGTCCTGCAGATTTAGTGGCACGTTATGGGGGCGAAGAATTTGTCATAACTTTACCTAATACTCTAATTGAAGGGGGTATTCATGTAGCAGAAAGAATTCAGCAGCAAGTAAGACTATTAGAAATAGTACATCATGCATCTGATGTGAGTAGATATGTCACTGTCAGTATGGGGGTTGCTAGCATAGTTCCTAATCAACTATTGTCTCATGAAATTTTAATTGTTGCTGCCGATCAAGGGCTTTATAAAGCGAAAAGACAAGGAAAAAACATGATTGTGAGGAATGACATGTTATACTAAATTTGGTTGATAGAGTATCCTTAAAAAAGGAGTCGGGAGGAAAAAAGTAGATATTTCCCTAGCTTTTACACAAACGATACCAACGGACATGATATTATACGAATAATAAAAATTTTCTACATTTTTAGTTCAATAGTTACTAGTGCAGGATAGCGGAAATAACTAACCAGTTAAAAAAGGTTTAAAAGCTTGTAAAATAACCTTTCTTCTCTTCTGCATTCTGCCTTTTTGCACTAGCCCTTACCTGACAATAATGATGTTATATCAAATCCGGTAGCATCGGTTTAATAAGATAGTGAATCAGAATCCAGAATTCATAATTTCCTACGGAATGCTCCGCAAACAGAAAGGAAAATAACTCAGAATTCTTTCCGCTCTGGATGAAGATGGAATATTTTTTTATACCGAATTAAACGGATTCGATATTAACGAATAATTAAGGTTTAAAGCCTCTTCTTCTTTAATAAAGAAAATCATGTTCGCCAATTCTATTCGTTTTAAGGAGATATTATACCAAATCCGGTTATGAAAAGCCAATCTTTTCTGCTCTCAGTAGGGGAAGATAGTAGTCAGGAGGAATGAGAATTATAGAAGAGGTAGTCAAAAGAATCGTCCCAAGATTGTTCTTCCCCTATCTTGCCCAAAATACGCTCTTAATTGAACCATTACCACATAAAAGCTGGTACTCCCTTAGTACCTGAAAATTCTAAAACTTTTACCTTTCAACAATAGACATCTCCGGAAAAGAGGGAGTAGGGAGTAGGGAGAAATAATTGATGATTTATGCGTATGGGATTGATTTAATTTTTGATTATTGGAGATGTCTAATTAATAATTAATCAGCAAACCCTAATTCGCCATAATAAAAATATTTTCTCTGATAAGTTTCCCTCAGATCCCAGCTCTGGTGTTCCCTGTTCCCTAAAATTTTTATTTTGGGTATTTAAAGAGACATGATATAATTATTGTAATATTGTAAGGTGAACTTATTTTTGAGTTAAAATAGGCCGTAGCTGAAAAAAAGTTTATCGCACCACCCAGTACCTTAGTAGACCAGGGAAAGCAAACTGACTCCCTTGCAGCTTAACTTCACTAAACAAATCTGAAATGCAGCATTTCTCTTATTTTTTTTGTAGTCAGCTTTTTCTATAAGTATAATTTCCGACTGGCCTATAGCTATTATGTATACTAAAGCTTTGGGTAATCAAATTTATTTATTTTCAGTACCGAGGATGAAAATTAGTAAAATATTTTACTAAATCATTTGATGTATTCAAGCAGGAGAATGAAAAACTAAATATTTAAAATATACCTATTGGGTAAAATATCTAGCTCCTAAAAATTAAAAATTCTTGGATAAAGCACAGATGATGTGCTGTATGATAAATCACTTTAATCTTTTCTACTTTCATTAGATACTCTTAAGTAATAAGGAACTTTCTCAGATTAAAGTAATTCGTAAGTACTTAGATAGTTTAATTTTTATTCGTTAATCAAAGATTATGAAGATTAAAGCTTTATTTTGTACTGTTCAACTATATCCCCATAGACTAATATCCCAGTCTTTGTTAGTAGCAACTCTTTCTACATTAGGCTTAATGATGGGTGTAGTACCTACTAGGTTATCTAGCTCATTATTGCCTGTATTTGATACAGCTGTCCAAGCTCAGGAATCTTTTACAGATGAAGAAGTAAACTTTACAGATGAAGAAATAACTAAATATAGCAAAGCAGTCTTACAAATCGAAAACGAAAGAATAGGAGTTTATAGAGAAATTCAAAATGAATTTCAAAAACAAAGTCCAGGAGGAGCTATTCCTCCAATTATTTGTAATCAGAAAAGTAGTGTTAATGATCTACCACGAAATATTAAAGTAATTGCCGTGAATTACTGCAATAAAGCTAAAGACATTATTAATAGCAATGATATGACCGTGACTCTGTTTAATCAGATTACAATGGCTCAAAAGATTAATCAAACCTTACGAGCAAGAATTCAAGAAGAGTTGCTCCGTCTTCAACAAGAGCAAACTAGTAGTCAATAAACATCTCCAGAAAAGAGGGAA